>NZ_QSJB01000009.1:0-105292 GCF_003469285.1 Collinsella sp. AM31-2AC | reverse complement strand
TCGGAAGGCACGTGCAGACCTTTCGTCATGGCCTCCTACCTTTCTTTCGGGCCTTTCGGCCGAATCTCTCAGCACCCTTCCGTAACGGGTGCTGCTTGCTGACAGCTCTAGTTATATCCAAATTCCAACCGCAATTCCACCTCGCCCCCGAACGGTCAACAAAGTTCGATGAACGGTATATCGAATATGATTCCCCCATAATGCACTTCGGCGTTCTAAAGTAGCTTTTCTAAGGTAAACGCTCTTTTTTCTCAAAAATCATTCGCAATTACAACTCCAATCTTTCGATTAAGAATTGCATATCTACAACGGTTTTATGTATATAAATGACGCTTGTTCGTGTTTCTGCCTGTATTCGATGATATTCAGCTATCTATCATTCTTATTCACACATACTCAGCAGTTGAGTGAGGATCTAGACCGTTTTTCGCAACGCGACGGGCGTCAGCTCTATGGCTTGACAGCGTAAGAAGTAGGTTAAGATACCGTTCGCACAATACGTCCGTGCCACAAGTCGACTAAATTGAGACAATAGTGAATAGTGTTAGGCAACCGTCCCCTGCGGGGACTGAACGGACAGATGCATATGCCGAGCAAAATCGAAAAAAAGCAAGCCGCCGCAAAGCTGCGCAAACCGCCGCGCGACTTCTCGTACACGCAGAACCGAGAGCTCAGCTGGCTGCGCTTTGATAACCGTGTGCTTGACGAAGCCTTCGACGAGACCGTTCCGCTGTTCGAGCGTCTAAAGTTCGTGTCGATTTTCGAGTCTAACCTCGACGAGTTTCTCATGGTACGCGTGGGCGGCCTGTCCGATCTGGCGGAGCTCAAAAAACAGCCTGTCGACAACAAGAGCAATATGACCGCCTCCGAACAGGTCGATGCTGTCATGGCAGAGCTGCCCGGGCTCCTTACCCGTTGGGAGTCCATTTTTAAGAACATCGAGGGCAAACTCAACGCCCTGGGCGTTCACCGCGCTCGCATCGATTCGCTTACGCCCGAGGAGCGCACCTTTGTCACCCGCTACTTCCAGGCCTACGTGTCGCCGGTCATCTCGCCGCTGGTGATCGACCCGCGCCACCCCTTCCCCAACCTGCGCAACGGCGCACTCTATCTAGCTTGCGGACTGGACGGTGTCACGGACGAGGAAAGTCTGCTGGGCCTTATCGAGATTCCCGCCTCGATGAACCGCGTGGTCGAGATTCCCTCGCCCGCCGGCACCTACTCCTACATCTTGCTCGAGGACGTCATTCTTGCCTGCTTGGACAGTTGCTTTGGCTCCTATAAGCCGCTCGACCGCGCTCTGATCCGCGTCACCCGCAATGCCGATATCGACCCGGACGGCGAGGGCGTCGAGGAGGAAGAGGATTACCGCCAGCACATGAAGCGCATCCTCAAAAAGCGTTTGCGCCTGCAGCCGGTGGTGCTTGCCGTCTCCGGTTCGCTCGAGAAGGCGACGCTCAAGACCATCCGCAAAGCGCTCGAGCTTTCGCGCCGCTCGGTTTTTACCTGCGATATCCCACTCGACCTGGGCTATGTCTTTGGCATTGAGGGCAAGATTCCCGAGTACCTGCGCAACGAGCTGCTCTTTACGCCGTTTAAGCCGCAGCCCAACCCCACCATCGATATGACCCGCTCCATCCGCGAGCAGGTACTTCAGCACGACAAGCTGCTCTTTTATCCCTATGAGGCTATGAACCCCTTCCTGGATCTGGTGCACGAGGCCGCCTACGACCCCGAGTGCATCTCACTGCGCATCACGCTCTACCGCGTGGCCAAGCAGAGCCGCCTGTGCGAGTCGCTGATCGATGCCGCCGAGAACGGCAAAGAGGTCACGGTGCTCATGGAGCTCCGCGCGCGCTTTGACGAGCAGAACAACATCGAGTGGGCCGAGCGTCTGGAAGAGGCAGGCTGCACCGTCATCTACGGCTCCGAAGGCTTTAAGTGCCACTCCAAGATCTGCCAGCTCACCTATCGCGAGGGCATGGCGCTTACACGCCTGACGCTGTTGGGCACCGGCAACTTTAACGAGAAGACGGCCAAGCTCTACAGCGACTTTATGCTCATGACCGCCCATCCCGGCATCGGCGAGGACGCCAACTTGTTCTTCCGCAACCTGTCGCTGGGCAACCTGCGCGGCGATTACCGCTTCCTGGGCGTGGCGCCCGTCGGACTGAAACCGCTCATCATGCGCGGGCTTGACCGCGAGATCCAGCGCGCCCTCGCCGGCGAGCCCGCCCGCGTGTTCTTTAAACTCAACTCGCTCACCGACCGCGAGGTCATCGACAAGATCGCCGAGGCATCGTGCGCAGGAGTCCGCGTGGACATGATCATCCGCGGCATCTCGTGCCTCAAGCCGGGCGTTCCTGGCAAGACCGAGAACGTGCATGTCCGTTCTATCGTCGGACGCTTTTTGGAGCATGCGCGCGTTTACGCCTTTGGCGTGGACTCGGACATGATCTATCTGAGCTCGGCCGACATGATGACGCGCAACACCGAGCACCGCGTGGAGATCGCCTTCCCCGTGCTCGACCCCACCTGCCGCGCCCTGGTGCACGAGTACATGAGCATGCAGCTGCGCGACAACGTGAAGGCCCGCAGCCTCACGAGCGACGGCACCTGGGTCCCCGTGGAGCGCGCAGAGGGTAAGAAACCCTTCAACTCGCAGGAAGCCCTGCTGGAGCGTGCCTACCGCAACGCCGAGGCCGCGCCCGAGCCCGTCATTGAGGCAAAGCCCGCCCCTGCTCCTAAGCCGCAGCCGGCCACACCCGAGGTTCAGAAGGTCCAGGCGACCGTCATTGAGCCCGAGCCCGCACCTGCACCTCAGCCCGAGCCGCAGGCAGCTAAGCCCGCACCCGAGACGAGCACCCGTCGCGATAAGCCCGCCGGCAAGACCAAGGCCATTGAGCGCCATCGCCCCGGTCGTGTGCGCATGGGCCTAGGCCTGATCGGCCTGGGTCTTAAGACGCTCATTACCGGCAAGACGAAATAGTCGTTTGTAGAAGCAGTTTGTAGAAGCGCCCCGCATTTGAGGAAAGCCTCGGATGCGGGGCGCTTTTCCCTGCTACCATGGTGCGAGCAACAACACGAATGACAGGCAGGGATATGAAGCTCACTATAGAATCGATGACCTACGGCGCCGACGGGCTGGCGCACGCCGACAACGGCAAGGCCGTCTTTGTGCAGGGCGCCGTGGCAGGCGACACCGTCGAGGCCGAGGTCGTACAGGACGGCAAGTCGTTCATGCGCGCCCGCACGACCGAGATTCTGGAGCCGAGCCCCGATCGCATTCAGCCCCCCTGCCCCTTCGTTGGCATCTGCGGCGGTTGTTCGTGGGGCAATCTCTCACGCACGGCACAGCTCGCCGCCAAGGAGCAAAACCTGCGCTCCACGCTCGAGCGCATCGGCAAGTTCGCTCCTGAGCAGGTCGATGAGTTGGTACAGCCCATCTGCCACACCAAGGACGACTGGGGCTACCGCAATAAAATCGAGCTCGAACCGACCGTCGTCAACGGTCGCGTGCGCCTTGGCATGCACGGTGTCGACCCCAGCAAAATCGTGACCGTCGATGCGTGCCCGCTGTTCGATAAGCGCTTCCCGAAGGCGCTCAAATCGGTCGTCGGCGCACTCAACTATCTAAGCGGCAGCCATGACTTGGGACTCGAACGCGTGGGCATTCGTGCATCGCGCCGTACCAAGGCACTCGAGGTCGCACTCTGGACGCCTACAGGCTCTTTTCCGCGCTCGCAGGTCTCCCGCGTGCTGGCGGACGCCGCTCATCCCACGAGCATCGTGCGCGTGATGAGCAAGGGCGAAAAGAAAGCCCGCCGCGTCTCCAAGGTGGAGATGCTCGCCGGCGAGGGCTCCTGGACCGAGAACATCGCCGACGGCCAGATGCGCCTTTCGGCCCCGTCGTTTTTCCAGGTCAACACCAAGGGTGCCGAGATTTTAATCGAGCTTGTCATGGAGGCACTCGACCCCCAGGAAGACGAACTTGCCGGAGATCTGTATTGCGGCGCTGGAACCTTTACCCTGCCGCTCGCCCGCCGCTGCGACTTTGTTGCCGCCGTCGAGGCCTACGGACCGGCCGTGCGCGACCTGCGCCGTAACCTCGAGATCAACAAACTCGATAACGTCGACGTCATCGGCGGCGATGCCGTGCGCGAGTTCCCCGACCAGGACGCCGATGTCCTGGTGGTCGACCCGCCGCGTGCAGGCCTCGCCCCCGAGGCGATCGACCTTATCGCCAGCACGAGTGCCCGCGATGTCGCCTACGTGAGCTGCGACCCGGCCACCCTGGCGCGCGATCTCAAACGCTTTGTCGAGGAAGGCACCTTCTCCCCCGTCAAGATCACGCCAGTCGACCTGTTCCCGCAAACCTTCCACTGCGAAACCGTCGTCCACCTCAAGCGTAACTAGACCGTTTGCCCAAGACCACGCCCGATGATTTTTCTGGGACGGGGATAAAAAAATTTGTTCTGAATGATTATTTAATCCCCGTCCCGAAATTGAACCGCCCCCTCATTTCTTGGACATTAGAAATGGGGGGCTTCTTTATGGACGGGAAAGTCGAACACGACGCCACGCTGAGGACTCTTGCAGCAGAGTTTTGCGACAGGGGATACGGGCGCACCGAAGGCCGAAGGGCGCCCGGACCCGGCCGGGGCCGGCGGCGCGCGAGGGCGAGCTCTTGCGACGGAGCTGCTGCCCGGGCGCCTGAAGGACGAGTTCTACAGGAACCGGACGTGGCGGAGCTTCGAGGAGTTCAAGCGGGACCTCCACGCCTACACCGTTCACTGGAACAAGAGGAGGCAGGTTAAGCAAAAGGGACTGACCCCGGAGGAGTTCCGGAATCAGTCCCCATGTGCGGCATAGGCCGCTAATTGACCCGTCTAAGTTTCGGGGCGCAGTTCATTTCAGCGCCGCCCGAGAAAGCTAAACGCCTTCTGGCAGGTTGTCCCGGGCCGAGGGCGGCCACCTTGATCGCCCTCGGCCCTCACCCACCTCAACTGCTCCTCAATTACATAGAGCTGATTGAGGAGGGCGCAAGCTAGTGGGCGCCTTCCTCCTCGTCGTTGGGTCGGTAGGTGATGAACTCGATAACAAAGGCCAGGACGGCGGAAATGAGCGAGGCGATGATCGCGAAGATCATATGGGAGATCCCGGCGCCACCAGGGGTCCCGTCGATGAAGTTGAGCAGGTTGAAGACGCCGAGGCCGCCCGAGATGTACATGAGAGCGCCAGTCATTCCCACGATAGCGCCGCCCACGGCGGAGCTCAGGCATGCCACGACGAACGCGCGCTTGTTGGGGAGGGCGATGCCGTAGATGCCCGGCTCGGTGACGCCGAAGAAGAAGGCGGAGATCATCGCGGGAAGGGCGATGCCGCGGAAGCGCTCGTCCTTGTTTCTGAGGTACATGGCAAAGATGACCGCTCCGAGTGCGAACCCGTGGCCGATGGTGGCGGCGAGCACGCTATCGTGGCCGAGGGTGTTCAGGTTCATGATGGAGATGGGGATGAGGCTCCAGTGGAAGCCGAAGATGACGAGGCACATCCACAGTCCGCCGACTAGGGCGCTGCCCAGGACGGAACCAACCACGGGGAGCTGGAAGATGAACGAGAACGCCGCGCTCAGCAGGTTGGTGATGAGGGTGGCCACTGGGCCGATGATGAGGTACCCCAAGACGATGGAGACCGTCATCGTGGCAAGCGGGACAAGGAACATCTTGAGCGCAGCCGGCATCCAGCTCTTGAGCCAGCGCTCAAGGATAGAGCCGAACCACACCATGAGAAGGACGGGGATCACCGAGCTCACGTAGCCGGACACGGGCATGATGATGGGGAGCCCGAGGGCGGTGGCGTACCACGAGAACGTGCCGGCCACGCCGAGGTCGATGCTGCCGAGCGCCTCGCCCGAGGTCAGGGCGACCATCGTCGGGTAGAGGAGCGCCACGCCGATTGCCACACCGGTGAACTCGTTCATGCGGAACTTGCGCGCGGCACTGAACGCCAGGGCGACGGGAAGGAAGTAGAAGAAGCCGTCAGCCACGGTGTAGAGCAGCGTGTAGAGGCCGTCGTTTGCAAAGTCCGGGACGAAGTAGGTGATGAGGGCAAGCAGTCCCTTCATGATGCCTGCGGCGGCAAGCGGTCCCAGGATGGGCTGGAAGATGCCAGAGATGAGGTCGATGATGACGGAGGCCACGGTCTTCTCGCCCTGGGGCTCGTCGTCGGCGCTTGCGCCGCTCGAGAAGTTGCCGGCCTCCAGGACCGCGTCGTAGACGTCCTCGACGATGTTACCCACGACCACCTGGTACTGGCCGTTGGCCTGGATGACCTGGATGACGCCCTTGAGGGCCTCGATCTTGGCCGTGTTGGCGCGGGACTCGTCCTTGAGCTTGAAGCGCACGCGCGTGATGCAGTGCGCGACGCTGGCGACGTTCTCAGCGCCGCCTACGTTCTCGAGTATGGATCTGGCCAGGTCGTCGTATTTTTCAGCCATTATTTTCTCCTTAGTGATATTGCCCGGGTGGTTAGCCCAGGTCGCCTCCGTTGGTGGCGATGGCCTGTTGATACCAGTAGAAGCTCTTCTTGCGCCTGCGCTCGAGCGTGCCGTTGCCCAGGTTGTCGCGGTCCACGTAGATGAAGCCGTAGCGCTTCTCCATCTCGCCGGAGCCCGCGCTCACGAGGTCGATCGGCCCCCAGGTGGTGTAGCCGAGCATCTCGACGCCGTCCTGCTCGATAGCGTCGCGCATGGCCTCGATGTGCTCGCGCAGGTAGGCAATGCGGTAGTCATCCTCGATCGTGCCGTCGGGAAGCACCTCGTCATAGGCGCCGAGGCCGTTCTCCACCACAAAGAGCGGCTTCTGGTAGCGGTCCCAGAGGTCGTTGATCGTGATGCGGAACCCCAGCGGGTCGATGACCCAGCCCCAGTCGCTCGTGCGCACGTAGGGGTTCTCTACGCCGGCGAAGGCGTTGCCCTCGGCGACGCCGCCCACGGAATCGGGGTCGCCCGCGGTACAGCGCGAGGAGTAGTAGCTAAACGAGATGAAGTCGACGGTGTTCTCCGCAAGGATGCGCTCGTCCTCGGCGGTCATGCCCACGTCGATGCCCTCGCGCTCGAGCATCTTGAGCGCGTAGCCGGGGTAGTGCCCGCGTGCCTGCACGTCCACGAAGAAGAGGTCCTCCTGGTTCTTGACCTGCGCTGCACGGACGTCCTCGGGACGACAGGAGTAGGGGTAGTAGCTTCCCGCGGCGAGCATGCAGCCAACCTTGTTCTCCGGGTCGACCTCGTGGGCGATCTTGGTGGCCCAGGCGCTCGCCACAAGCTCGTTGTGCGCGGCGCGGTACTCGGCCTCGCGGGCATTCTCCCCGGGCTCGAGGACGATGCCGGCACCCATGAAGGGACGGTGCAAGATCATGTTCATCTCGTTGAACGTGATCCACCAATGCACGAGGCCGCGGTAGCGGTTGAAGAGCACCTTCACGAGCCGCTTGTAGAGCTCGATGAGGGCGCGGTTTCGCCAGGCGCCGTACTTCTTGACGAGGTGGATGGGGCAGTCGAAGTGTGTGATGGTCACGAGGGGCTCGATCCTGTGCTCGCGGCAGCAGCGGAACACGTCCTCGTAGAAGGCGAGCCCGGCCTCGTTGGGCTCCTCCTCGTCGCCATTGGGGAAGATGCGGCTCCAGGCAATGGAGAGGCGAAAGACCTTAAAGCCCATCTCCGCGAAGAGGGCTATGTCCTCGCGGTAGTGGTGGTAGAAGTCGATGCCCGTCTGGGCCGGGTAGTAGTACCCGGGCTCAAAGTCGATCATGCGCCTCAGGCCGCGACTTACGTCGTTGCGCTCCGACCCGTGTGGGATGACGTCGACATTGGCAAGGCCGCGGCCGCCCTCGTCATAACCTCCCTCGCATTGGTTAGCAGCGGTGGCTCCTCCCCAAAGGAACCCTTTTGGAAATGGCATGGTGCCTCCTTCTCTCTGGCGCCCCCACCTCTGCGGGGACGCTTTATAACGTCCTTGCGACCTCACGCGCCGGGCCCGTGGCCCTTTCCCTGATGCGCGTGGGCCGCCCGTGAAGGGGTGACTAGCCGACGGCTTGTCCTGCGGCGGCGCGACGTGCCTCCCGGCCTCCAAGCAGGGAGGGGACCTGTGCCAGGCACACGCCGGCGAGGATGATGGCGACGCCCAGCCACTCGACGACGCCGAGCGGCTCGCCGAGGACGATCATGGCTATGAGCAGGCCGGCGGGGAGTTCCGCGGCGGCCATGACAGTGGAGAGACCCGCGGGCAGGTGCGGAGAGCCCATGCCGAAGAGCAAGACCGGGCAGAGCATGCCAAAGAAGCCGGCGATGACGGCAAAGGGCAGGATGCCCTGGGCGAGGACGCCCGAGACGACGTAGTCCGGGCACACCGTGAGCGACATGACCACGGAGCCCGCGCACACGATGACGCCGCGCTGCTCGGACGAGCAGGGGGCCTCGACCTTGCCGGAGAGGGTGACAAAGAGGGAGCAGGACACGGCCGCACCCAGCGCGCAGAGCAGGGCCACGGGGTCGTACCCGGTGATGCCGGTCTTGTAAACGCCGCTCGCGAACACCGTCCCGAAGACGATGGCCAGGGCGGAGGCCACTTGGAGGGGCCTCGGCGGCCGGCGCGTCATGACGGTCTGCCACACGAGCCCCAGCCACGTGAACTGGAAGAGGAGCGTGAGCGCCACCGGGGCGGGCAGCACGCTCATGGCGTAGCAGTAGAGGATTGAGGTGAGGCAGGTGAGGGCTCCCAGGCCCATGAGCTTAAGGGCGAGCTTCCAGCCCACGCGCTGCCAGCGGTGCCCGAGTGCGTGCCCTGCGAGCGTGGCGAGGGCGAAGAAGAGGCAGCCGAGCCACGCTTGGCTCGCCACCACCTGTGCCGAGGTGAAGCCCGCGGCGTAGGCGAGCTTGTAGGTCGTGGCCATCGCGCCGTAGCAGGCGCCGCCCGCAAAGACCTGGAGCGCCGCCTTGGCCTGTCCCGCGCCCGTGGCTCCCGCCCCGGCGGCCTGTTGCTTGATTGTGTTTGTTCCTGCCATTCGGCTCCCTTCCGTCTGCTGTCTTGCAGACGCACATCTCGTGCGTCTGTTCCCTGCAGTCGGAAGGTGGGCTCGTGCGGTCTTCTGGCGGTGCATGTGGCACCTGCTGCCAAGACGAAAAAAGCCACGCAACCGACTGCTCGGTTGCGTGGCAAAAAGGTGGCTAGCGCCCAGAAAAGTCCACGCGTTTTTAGACTGGGACAATGTACTACAACAGGTGAGATTCTGTCAAGAAAAACCGAGGAAAAAAGCGAGCCTCTGCCCGCCGTACCTGTGGCGGTCGTTCCCCGAACGGGGCGGTGCTGTTGGGGGCTGTCTCGATCTGTAACAGTAAGACCCGGTTTTGGTCCGTAGATGTTACAGATTTAGACGTTTTGTCGGGGCGGTTTCCGTTTGTCTTGATCTGTAACAGTTAGGGGTCAAAAGTGGGTCTAGATGTTACAGATTGAGATTGTTGAGGATGGGTGAGGGTAGCTAATTCGGACGGGGCTATTTTAGCTACCCTGCAAGTGGGGTAGCTAAAATAGCCCCGTCCCTTTTTAAACAATGGAAAATCGAGCGTGGCAAGCGGAGGTCTTCGGGGTATAAGACGGCTAATTGTATGCCGCCTTACGAAAGGAACTCTCATGCCCAGCGTTGCCGTTCTCGCCGCCGATGGCTTTGAAACGATTGAATGCCTGACCATGGTCGACGTCATGCGTCGCGGCGGCGTGCGCGCCACGCTCGTCTCGATCATGCCCACGCGCGAGGTCGTAAGCTCGCTGCAGATTCCCGTGACTTGCGATACCCTCTTTGACGAGATCAACTTTGACGAGTACGACTGCGTCGTGCTGCCCGGCGGCCTGCCCGGTGCCACCAACCTGCGCGCCGACCAGCGCGTCTGCGACGTAGTCTGCGATTTCGCCGCGACCAAGCACGTTGCCGCCATCTGCGCCGCCCCGTTTATCCTGGGCGAGCTTGGTCTACTCGAGGGGCGCCGCGCCACATGCTTCCCTGGCTTTGAGAAGAGCTTCCCCGAGGGAGCTTATACCGGCGAGAAGGTCACGCAAGACGGCAATATCATCACTGCCAGCGGCATGGCGCAGTCACTCCCCTTTGCCTTGGAGCTGCTGCGCACGCTCGCCGGTGACAAGGCCGTCGAGAAGGTCGCCGAGGGCATCCAACTATGATCTTGGCTTCGCAATCGCCGCGCCGCATTGAGCTGATGCACGAGGCAGGCTACAACATTCGCGTGATTCCCGCAGATATCGATGAAACGCCCTTTGATGGCGAAGCTCCGCTTACGCTCGTCGAGCGTTTGGCGCGTGCCAAAGCCGCTGCCGTCGCCGCCGAGCATGCCGAGCCCAATGAGCTGACCGTCGCGGCCGATACCATCGTCACCTTCGATGGCAAGATTTTGGGTAAGCCGGCAAACGAGGACGAGGCGCGCACCATGCTCCGCGAGCTTTCGGGCCGCACGCACCAGGTTGCGACCGGCGTCTGCATCGTTAAAGCCGGCGACGCTACAGCTCCGCATGCCGCCGAGAGTCTGTCGTTTGTCGATGTGACCGACGTGACGTTCTATGAGCTTACCGAAGAGCAGATCGAGCACTATGTCGCCTCGGGCGAGCCCATGGACAAAGCCGGCGCCTACGGCATCCAGGGCACAGGCGGCCGCATGCTCGTGCATGACATTTCGGGCGACTTCTACAACGTGGTGGGCTTGCCCATCGCTCGCGTCGCACGCGCGATTCAAAAACTCTCGTAATTGCATCTGGCGCTGGGTATCCCCCAGCGCCTACAATTTTGCCGTACCGTACGGATCCCGACCGGGCATAAGGCCCGGCGGAAAACCGATAGGAGAAAAAATGGACACGCTGCTCGAAGCCATCGATGTTTGCAATGTCGATGGCTTTTGCTATGGCAACTATACGGACGAGGAGGCCGGCACCGGTTGCACCGTAATCGTGGCACCCGAGGGCGCCACCGGCGGCGTTGACGTTCGCGGCGGTGCTCCAGCATCGCGCGAAACCGACCTGCTGCGACCCGAGAACACCGTCGACAAGGTCCACGCCGTCTGCCTTTCGGGCGGATCGGCCTTTGGTCTGGAGGCCGCAAGCGGCGTCGCCCGCGAGCTCGAGAGCCGCGGCATCGGCCTTCCCGTCGGCCCCACGCAGGTGCCTATCGTGTGCTCCAGCTGCATCTTCGACCTCGCCTTTGGCGATCCCACCGTGCGCCCCGACATAGAAGCCGGCATCGCCGCCGTGCGCGAGGCACTCGACAACACCCCCACCACACTCGAGCAGGGCAATGTGGGTGCCGGCACCGGTGCTACCGTAGGAAAGCTCATGGGCCCCGCCACCTGCATGAAGGCCGGCCTTGGCGCTGCCGCCGTGGCGCTCGGCCCTGTCAAGGTGGGTGCCGTGGTCTCGGTCAACGCCTGCGGCAACGTCGTCGACCCGACCACGGGCGAGTGGGTAGCCGGCATGCGCGCCGCAGCCGATAGCGACCAGATCGTCGACATGGAGCTCGCCGCTTTTGCCGCCGCCGGCTCTATGCAGATGCCGCTCAACCGCACCAACACCACCATCAGCTGCATCGTCACCAACGTGGAACTCACTAAGGCCCAGGCCACCAAGGTCTCCCAGATGGCAGCAGACGCCTACGCGCACGCCATTCGCCCCACGCATACCACCAACGACGGCGACACCATCTACACCCTTGCCAGCGGCAAACTGGGCGCCCAGGCAAGCGCTGCCGTTCCCCTAGACCTGCTGGGCATGCTCGCCGTAAGGGCCCTACAGACCGCCATCGTAAACGGAGCCAAAAACGCCAAAACCTCCCACGGCATACCTGGCGCCGCAAAGTAAACCAGCTCGTCCGGTTGCCCGGTGGGGTTTGGTTATGTTTGCTGCTCTACAGTCCTGGCTCGCACGAAGAGCACATTAAGTGCTCTTCGGCTCGTGCGGAACTCGCGACAAACATAACCAAACCCCACCGGGCAACCTACCAACCAGATTCTTTTCAGCCCAGGCCCCTATGTACCGCGCGTCGAAGATCTTCAAATTCAAATAACCTGACAATCGATTCTTATAGCAGAGGCCCCTTGGCCTTTAGTTTGCTACAAGTTCCGCACGAGCCGGAAAGCACTTAATGTGCTTTCCGTGCGAGCAGGACTGTTCGCAGTAGCAAACTAAAGGCCAAGGGGCCCAGTCAACCTATCAGCAGCGATTACTCAGCAGCTAGTTGAATTTGAAGATCTTTGAGGCAAGACGGTATAGGCCGAGTGTGGTTTTGTCGCCAGCGCGACCGCGGAGGTTGGTGAAGAAGCCGACCACGCCGTAGCGAGCACGACGATACATGCGCTCATCGTAGGCCTTCAGGTCCGCCCACAGCGTCTTCAGGCGCTCGTCGGCGCAATCCTCGTCGGAAAGCTTGGTGAGCACCGAGCAGATCGCCATCATCATAGTGAAATAACCCATCATGTACGAGCGCAGACGCGACGACTCGACATCGCTGTACAGGTGGTACGACTCCATCATGATACGCGTAACACGGAACTGCTGGTCCAGACGCTTGACCATCGTTGCCTCGTTGACGCTCTGACCTTCGCGACCGATAAAGTAGCGGTAGAGGTCGATGTCGGCGTAGTACATGGTCTTGCAACGCGGCAGCGGTACGTAGGCGTAGATGTTGTCCACATAGAACGTGTGCGGCGGCATGGGAAGGTTGGACTCGCGCAGCACATCCGTGCGATAGCACAGGCTGTGCATGAGTAGGTTCTGGTCCAGGCGGAAATGACCGATCTGATCCCAGGAAAAGATCTTTTTGCGCGGCAGGGCAAATTTGTAACCGATAGCGGTATGCGTGCCCTCGTAAACCTTCTCGTACACGTAGTTCGAGATAAACAGGTCAACGCGCTGGTCGCGCTCCTCAAAGCCACGCAGGATCGAAAGCATGGTCGAAAGGGCAGCGCCGTCAAGCCAGTCGTCCGAGTCGACAACCTTGTAGTAGGTGCCCTGCGCCTCGCGCAAGCCCGAAAGGACGGCGATACCGTGGCCGCCGTTCTCCTGATGCACCGCGCGGATAATGCCAGGGTAACGCGCCTCCCACTCGTCGGCCTTAGCGGCCGTCTCGTCCTTGGAACCGTCATCGACGATGATAATCTCGATGTCGGTGGCATAATTGCTCCCCTCCAGAATGGAGGTGATGCAATGGTCCATGTCCTTGGCGGCGTTATACGAGGGAATACCGAATGTTATGACTTTATGCATGGCAGGCGATAATCTCATCCGAAAGATCGAGGGCGGAGTTGGTCACGGCATCCATATCGTAGTAACGATACTCGGCCAGACGACCCACCGGGTGGAAGTTCGTCAAGTTCTGGACGCGCTCGAGATAGCGCTCGTAGAGCTCGCGGTTCTCGGGCTCCAGAATGGCGTAATAGGGCGTCTCGCCCGAGCCGGGCGTATAGGCCTTGGAATACTCCTTCATGATGGTGGTCTTGCCGGGCAGGACCTGGCCAGTCATGTTCTTGAACTCGGTGATACGCGTGTAGTCCTCGCTCGTGGTGTAGTTGACGGTGCCCACGGGCTGGAACTGGTCCATATCGAGCGTCTCGAACTTCATATCGAGCGTGCGGTACGGCAACGCACCCAAGTCGAGGCTGAACAGCTCATCGAGAGGACCGGTATAGACAATCTCGCCGCCGTAGACCTTGCCATCGATCTTGACGGTGGTCTCGTCGATTTCAAAGAGATCGCGGGCGTCCACGTCGCAGAACACGTCAATCAGGTCGTGGTCGAGCATGTGCTCAAAGAGCGCCGTGTAGCCCTCCTGCGGCATGCCCTGGAAGGGAGCTTGCGGGAAGTAGCGGTCATCATCGCCCACAAAGACGGGAACGCGGCCGGTGATCGAGGGGTCGATCTGATCGGGCGTCTGGCCCCACTGCTTCATGGTGTAATGCAAAAAGACGTTCTCGTAGACGTAATCGGCGACCTCGGCCAAGTCGGGGTCGTTCTTCTTACGCAGCTCCATAATGGGCACCTTGACATCCTTGCCAAAGGTCTCCACGAGCTTCTGATACAGCTCCTCGCCGCGCTCGTCACCAAAGGCGAGCTTGAGACTCGCATGGTTGAAGGGCACGGGCATAAGGGTGCCGTTGATGTTGGCGAGCACCTTGTGCTGATAATCCGTCCACTTGGTAAAGCGCGACAGGAAATTGTGCACGCGCTCGTTAAAGGTGTGATAGATATGCGGACCGTACTCGTGGATCAGGATTCCGGCCTCGTCAGTGCAGTCATAGGCATTGCCCGCAATGTGGCTACGGCGCTCCAAAACGGCAACACGATAGCCGATGGTCTCGGCAAGACGGCGGGCGCAAACGGCACCGGCATATCCAGCACCGACGACAATCATGTCGTACGCGCCGGCGTTAAAGCCTTCAGGCAGGCCTGAGGTAATCTGCATCGATACTCCTTGTCAAAAGCCACGGGCTCGTTAGCTGGGCTTTTCTCGAACATTCTTCGAGACATATTTATCAGAGCGATTATAGCGCTAATGCGTCCTATAATGAGCTTGCCACACAAGGAAAGCTCAAGCACCACGGCGAACATTATTGAAAGGTAAACCCGCTAGCAGCGGGTTTATTCGTGAACAGCCGGGCGCCTGGAGCTTAGCGAAACGCTTGTAAGGAGTAACATGAGCGATTTCCTAAACCGTATGAAGTCTGCCGCCAAGGCCGACCTTAAGACCATCGTCCTGCCCGAGGGCGAGGATCCGCGTACCATCGTCGCGGCAAACAAAATCATCGAGGAGGGCCTGGCCAACATCGTCATCCTGGGCGATCCCAACGAGATCAACGTCCCCGGCGCCACCGTCATCGATCCGCGCAACGCCGAGAAGCACGAGGAGTACGCGCAGAAGTTTGCCGAGCTCCGCGCCAAGAAGGGCGTTACCATCGAACAGGCTCGCGCCCAGGTGATGGACGCCACCTACTTTGGCACCATGATGGTCAAGATGGGCGACGCCGACGGCCTGGTCTCCGGTGCCTGTCACTCCACCGCCGACACCCTGCGCCCCGCGCTGCAGATCCTCAAGACCGCTCCGGGCACCAAGCTGGTCTCGGCCTTCTTCGTGATGTGCACCGACACCCCGCAGTTCGGTACCGACGGCACGCTGATCTTCGCCGACTGCGGCCTCAATATCAACCCGTCCTCCGACGAGCTCTCCGAGATCGCCATCGCCTCGGCCCACTCCTGGTCCACCTTCATGGGCAATGTTGAGCCGCACGTGGCCATGCTCTCCTACTCCACCATGGGCTCCGCCGGTGGCGAGGTCGCCAAGAAGGTCCAGGAGGCCGTGAAGTTCTGCAAGGAGAAGGCTCCCGAGCTCGCCATCGACGGCGACCTGCAGCTCGATGCCGCTATCGTCCCCACCGTCGCCCAGCTCAAGGCTCCCGGCTCCTCCGTCGCCGGTAAGGCCAACGTGCTCGTGTTCCCCGACCTCGAGGCAGGCAACATCGGCTACAAGCTGGTCCAGCGCTTCGCTGGCGCTGACGCCTACGGCCCCATCCTGCAGGGCATCGCCAAGCCGGTCAACGACCTGTCGCGCGGCTGCTCTGCCGACGACATCGTGGGTGTCGTAGCCATCACCGCCGTCCAGGCTCAGATGGCTGAGTAGCGGACGCACTCGCCCGAAGGCCGTACGGGCTAACCCCTGAAAACGTCCTCGACCAATGAAACGCCCCCGTTCTGCTCCTTCGGAGCTACGAACGGGGGCGTTTCTGGTCTGCGGAATGTTTTCAGGGGTTAGCCCGTACGGCCTTCTACTGCTACGAAGCATTCAGAGCATCTGGAGTGGACGGCGGCTTGGCTACGAGCTGGGGCTGAGGATCTGAATGGATGGGTGTCGTTGCTGGGAGCGCAGGCGTTACTGGTGATGATCACTTTGGGACTGGAATTTCCGCCTGCTAGCAAAAAGGCCTCCTGAGCTGCTACTCAGGAGGCCTTTCGTTCAATCGCAAGCGAACGCACTAGTTATTCGCGGTCAGGCGCTCGACGTCGTGGGCGATCATGTATTCCTCGTCGGTGGGGATGACCATGACCGTGACGGCGGAACCGGCGGCGCTGATGACCTGTGGGCCGTTGCCCACGGCCTCGCGGTTCTTGTTGTTGTCGATGCGCACGCCCAGCCACTCAAAGCAGTCGCAGAAGGCCTTGCGGATCGACCAGTCATTCTCGCCGATGCCGGCGGTAAAGGTAATGGTGTCCACGCCCGCCATGGAGGCAATCATGGAACCAGCCTGCTGCATGGCCTTGTATGCGAACATATCGAAGGCGAGCAGGCAGCGCTCGTCACCCTCGGAAGCGCGCGTACGAATGTCACGGGCATCGTTGGAGATACCCGAGATGGCAAGCAGACCGGACTGCTTGTTCATCATGTCGTCGACTTCCTGGTAGCTGTAGCCGCCCTCGCGCTGCAAATAGCACACAGTGGCCGGGTCGATGGAACCGCAACGGGTACCCATCATCAGGCCGTCGAGCGGTGTGAGACCCATCGTGGTGTCGCGGCACACACCATCCTCGATGGCGGCAAGCGAGGCGCCGTTGCCCAGATGGCACGAGAGCAGGCGGTGGCAGCGCGAGCCCAGAATCTCCTTGGCCATCATCCACTCGTAGCGGTGGCTCGTACCGTGGGCGCCGTACTTGCGCACGTGGTACTTGTCGCACACGTCCTTGGGCAGCGCATAGGTGTAGGCAACCTCGGGCATGGTCATGTGGAACGAGGTGTCGAAGACGGCCACGTTGGGCAGCTCCGGATACTTCTCGCGGCAATATTCGATTGCCGCGGCCTCGCCGTAATTGTGCAGCGGGGCGAGCGGTGCCACCTCAAGAATCTTAGCCATGACCTCATCGTCGACGACCGCGGAATCATCGAAGTGCCAGCCACCCTGAACGATACGGTGGCCGATGCCATCGATCGTAAAGTCGGTCTTCTCGAGCTCCTCGAGCACGCGCGCAATGGCGCAGCGATGATCGGGAAAAGGAATCTCCTCGGTCAGCTTGGCACCACCGTTCTCGGAGTGGCCAAAGATGCCCATCTCCGAGCCGATACGCTCGCAGTTGCCCTTGGCGAAAACCTCGCGGGTATCGGTATCCAAAAGCTGATATTTAAGGCTCGAGCTGCCGGCGTTGACAACAAGTACGTTCATGAGACTCCTTCGTGATTACAGTACGGTCGGCAAACCTATAAGGCGGCCGTACCCTTAATAAGAAGTTATCAGAATCCAATAAATAGCTATTAAACTCTTCGCTCAAAGAGCGTAAAAGGGGGCTGAACGGCACAAGGCCATCCAGTCCCCTCCCCTTGCATCAATTACTTGCCGTTGACAATGCGCTCGACGTCGGAAGCGATCATGAACTCCTCGTCCGTAGGGATGACGAAGATCTTGACCTTGGAATCCTTGGCGGACAGGCACCAAGCGCCGTCGCCGCGCAGAGCGTTGCGGGCATGATCCATCTTGACGCCCATAAAGGCCAGACGGTCGGCCACGCCAGCGCGGACGGCCGGAGCGTGCTCGCCGATGCCGGCGGTAAAGACCAGGGTGTCCATGCCGCACATGGAGGTGGCCATCTCGGCGGCCTTGGCGGCAATCTTGTAGACGAACATATCGAAGGCGAGCTGGGCCTCGGGGTCGCCGGCAGCGGCGAGCTCCTCAACGTTGCGGCAGTCGTTGGTCTTGCCACCGGTCACAGCCAAAAGGCCGGACTTCTTGTTCATCATCTCGTCGACCTCGTCGAAGGTGTAGCCGCCTTCGCGCTGCAGGTAGCACACGGTGGCCGGGTCGATGGAGCCGCAGCGGGTGCCCATCATGACACCGTCGAGCGGCGTCAAGCCCATGGTGGTGTCCATGCACTTGCCGTCCTCGATGGCGCACAGGGAAGCGCCGGAACCGATGTGGCACACGACGACCTTGCGAGCCTCGCCGTTGGTCATCTCGGCAACCTTCTTGGAGATGTAGCGGTAGCTGGTGCCGTGGGCGCCGTACTTACGGATGTGCAGCTTGTCGCAGACGTCCTTGGGCAGGGCGTAGGTCTTGGCGACCTCGGGCATGTTGAAGTGGAAAGCGGTGTCGTAGACCGTGACGTTGGGCAGGTCGGGATACTGCTCCAGGCAGTACTCGATAACGTTGGCCTCGGGGTTGTTGTGCAGCGGGGCGAGCGGAGCGACCTCGCGGATCTTGGCGAGGACGTCCTCGTCGACGAGAGAGGAATCGCCAAAGTACCAACCGCCCTGAACGATACGGTGGCCAATGCCCTCGATCTTGACGCCGTTAGCCTCGAGGTCCTTCAGGACGACCTCGATGGCGACCTTGTGGTCGGGGAACTCGATGTTCTCGGTCACCTTCTTGGAGCCGTTGGCAGCGTGGGTGAAGGTACCGCCGGTAAAGCAGACGCGCTCGCAGGAGCCCTTTGCGGACACCTTGTGGGACTTGGTATCGATGACCTGATACTTAAGGGTCGAAGATCCTGCGTTGACGACCAGAACGTTCATGTGTCTCCCTACTAACAGGCGGTGTGGCGCCGCCAGGTTACATACGCTTCAATAATAAACCCAAACGCCCTCGCGCTCGGGTTTATTGCGTTGATATATAAGTTATCGATGCCCAAATACTCACGGCCTTTGACTTGTAAGACGAAATAGCTCGGGGATATACACCAGGGAAGAAATCCCGAGCGCAACAAGCAATACGACTCGAATGCCCGCAACGCTACTCAACACAGCGTTGAGCAGATAGAAAAGAACGGCACCCACCGCCACCATCTGGCTTTGAACCGAAATCAGTGAACAGCGCATCGAAGAATCGGCAGCATTTTGGAAAACTGAGTATTTGATTGGGGCAAACAACGAGTACGCAACCGTCTGAAGCACATAGAACACGGGCAGCAAATTAGCCGGAGTAAGGGGAATCAAAAACAAAGCTGTCAATGCTAAGCGAATGATGCCGCAAATACGCGCAAAACGGCCCTTGTCGACACGAGCAATCACACTGGGAACAATAAACCCTATGGAGGCGGAGGCAAGGAGCTGGACTGCAATGGTCACGCCCGAAGCGACGGCATTCATTCCGCGGCCTGCAAGCAACAGTGAGAAAAAGTCTTCCAGGGCGACGAAGGCAAATGCCTGAGAACAATCCATGATGAACGCTGACCGAAGAATGCCATTACCCGTAATAGCAGCACCGATCATCTTCGGGGTCATTCCACGCTCAGGTGTCGCCGCAGTGCCCCCTCTTCGCATCTCAGGAATGCAGATAACGACAACCAACGTCAACACCATTGCGATGATATCTGCCGAAAGACCAATGAGGTATGCACCGACGGACGAAATGAAACCGCCCACACAAGCGGAGATGGCATAAGAGGCATAGAAAACAAATCGCTCAACGACATTAAGTCTTACGAGCTGGTCCCGAGAGACGCTGTCAATGTAAATCGCTTCTATGGATCCGCTCACACATGCAACGGCAAAACCTTTGAGGGCAAACGCGCCGATTAAAAGCAAAGGAGAACGGACGAGAAGCAGGGCGGCGTAGTATCCAAGCATTCCCACAACGCCAACGAGACCGCTAGTCTTTCGTCCAAACCTATCAGCAATATAGCCAGTGGGAACTTCAAGGATGAACTTGCTCACTTGATATGCAATCATCATGCTAGAAATCGCCACCATCGAGAATCCGACGAATTCAAGGTAAACCGTCAGAAAATACAAAATGGTGCTAAAGTTCGACAGAAAAACGAACGTCATATAAAGCAAAACCGTACGGTTTTTCATGCTCCGCCCTCCAAGAGTCAGCAATCTAAATCGGAATCTTGGAAAAGCATGAGGGCAAAGCTGTCAGCTATGTGTTACAAGGCGTCAATAATCACTTGATGCCTCGAAGCCAATTAATCTCACGAAGCAAGATGACGCAATAGGTGCAGAAAAACCGTCTGGTGTCGATCAGTCCAGGAATTTTGCCGATAGCAAAAGTAGATAGGCAAGGTTACATCACGCGAACCTTCAATGGAGCACTCGCTCACTTCCAATACATCTGATGCGAGAGAAGAGCCAGAAAAACTCAATATCAATCCCCCGGCTTGAAGAAACTCAGTCTGCGCCCTGTTTCCGTATTCAACATCACGGAAGCGAAAATTGACGAGCTGGGCTTCGGGACATTGATTGATTGCATTGAGACAGGGTGACAAATTAATGGGAACAGCGAGCCTGCCGCCCAGTAACTCGCGAATGGTCATGGCGCCCACAGATTGATGACCCGCTGGGCATGAGAGAACCTTGAGCTCCTTTTCACCCAAATATTTTGAAGAAAGGACGCTGTCCCGTGGTTCCTCGAATGAGATAGCCGCATCCGAAATGCCAAGCACAAGTGATTCAAAGCATGTAGCCGTTGGCTGATGCCACACATCAAGGTGAATCTGAGGGTGCGAGCGTTCAAACGAGTCATACCAGCTTTCGGCAAAAAGGCGCCCCCGCCCATGAAGGCAGGGGGCGTAAAGACGAAAGTGGCCATCGGGCGAAACGCCGCCGCCCCTCGATTGAACGTACTTTTTGAGATCGTCGACTTGTGCCAGGATCATACGTGCGCGACGTGCGAGCTCTCTGCCCGCCGGAGACAAAACAGCCTCCCCCGCCGATCGGTCGAGCAAAACAATCTGATACTCAGATTCCAACTTTTTGATTGCCGACGAAACGGCCTGCGGACTCACATGAACGGCGCGAGCTGCTTTGCGCACGCCGCCATAGTTCGCTACCGCTTGAAGGTATTCGAGTTGAGAAAGCTGCATAGATTACTCCAAAGGCAGCCAAGTCGACGGGCCAAGCGCCCTCAGATGAGGTTCTCGCCCAGGTTTTTGCCGCCGAGGACGTGCATGTGGAAGTGCATGACGGTCTGGCCGGCGTTGACGCCCTTGTTGGAGATGACGCGGAAACCGTCCTCCAGACCCTTGGCCTTGGCGACCTCCTGGATGGCGTGAGCTATGGCGCCCATGGTCTCGGCGGGTACGTTGTCGGCGATGTCGCTGTAGTGCTTCTTAGGGATCACGAGCGTGTGGACCGGCGCCTGCGGGTTGAGGTCGTCGAAGGCGATGACCTGGTCGTCCTCATAGACAACGGTCGAGGGGATCTCGTGGTTGGCAATTTTACAGAAGATGCAATCGCACATAGCTGGTTCCTTTCTTACAGACCAAGGTAATTATATTTGGTCGAGATGCTTAGAACGAAAGGTTATCATCGGTGTTGGCGGCCTCGCCGTCGGCGAGCACGTCGTTGCCGTCGACGTCCTTAAGGAGCACCGAGACCTTCTGCTCGGCATCGGACAGGCGGGTGCGCAGGCTTTTGAGGAGCTCGACGCCGCGGGTGTAGCTCTCGAGCGACTCCTCAAGCTCCATATCGCCCGACTCCAGGCTGCGGATGATGAGCTCCAGCTCCTGCGAGGCCTGCTTGTACGTAAGCTGCTCGACCGGGGTCTTCTCTGCCATATCTGTTTCCTTTCCTAAGGGTCTATCACTGCGAAACGCGGTCTACTCGACCGTATCGACCGTTGCTGCCACGTTGCCGTCTGCCATGCGCACGCGAATGGCGTCGCCAGGCTTAAAGGTCTTGGCACTCGTAGCCACACCATCATCGCTGTACGCGATGGAATAGCCGCGAGCAAGCACTTTGAGCGGCGACAGGGCATCGAGCGACGCTGCCGCACGGCTCAGGTCGGACGCTGGCTTGCTGAGCATCGTGCGCCCTTGATGCTCTAGGCGGGAACTCGCAAGCGTGAGCGCATGGCGCTTACCATCGAGCCCCGAGGTGCTTGTAATCAGACGCTCGGGCAAGCGCTCAAAGTTGGAGCGGAATGTCCCGACCGAGCGTACTATGGCGCCCGACAGGCGATCGGCAGTCAGTGCAAGCTCCGATTCGCGACGCTCGACCATAAATGTGGGGTCGTTGAGGCACGGGCGACACGCAGCGGCATCGAGCGCATCACCCAAGCGAGCCGTATAGGTATCCCAGGCACGGCGACCGCGCTGATCGAGCATCTCCAGGTCGACCTGGGCCGACCCAATCATCGATGCCATCGCGGCACCCAGACGCTGATGGCGCGCCTCGAGCACATCGGCCAACTCCGTCATAGCCGGCGCCACCGATTCTGCCGCCGCCGTGGGCGTGGAGGCGCGTCGGTCGCTCACCATGTCGCAAATCGAGGTATCGGGCTCATGGCCAATGCCGGTCACCACGGGCACAGGACAAGCCGCCACCGCGCGGGCAAGCTCCTCGTCATTAAAGGTCATGAGGTCCTCAAAGGAGCCGCCGCCGCGCACCAGCAAAATACAGTCGGGCGCCGGCGTAATGGAAGCGGCGCGGCGCAAGCCATCAATGAGCTCGGCCGGCGCACCCTCGCCTTGAACCTTGGCGCCCACGCAGACAAGCTCGACGAGCGGGTTGCGACGGCGCAGCGTACGCTTGACGTCGTCGATTACGGCACCCGAAAGCGAGGTGACGACCGCCACGCGCGAGCAGAACACCGGGATGCGGCGCTTGCGCGCTTCGTCCATCAGGCCCTCGCGGCGTAGCTTTTCGGCCAGTTGCGCCACTTGTTGACGCAGCAGACCCTCCCCCGCCAGCGAAAACGAGCGAGCGACAAAGCTCATGCGGCCCGTGGCCTTATAGAGATTGAAGCTGCCCTTAAAGCTTACCTGCATGCCGTCGCGCAAGTCGAAGGTGCGCTTAAGGTAGGCGCCCTTCCAGATGATGCAGTCAACGGCGGCCGAATCGTCCTTGATCTGAAAGTAGCAGTGGCCGCTTCGGGCGTTTGGGCCACGAAAACCCGTGACCTCGCCCAGAACGCTCAGTTGCGGAATAGCATCGAGCGCACCGGCGGCGATCTCTACCGCCTGGCTCACGCTGAGCTCTTTACGCTCTTGCTCGTCCGAACCGTCGAACTCGGCGGAAACGCTATTGCCGGTTAGATTCCAACCTGCCACGCAACCTCCTTTCGTTATCGTGCACAAAGGCTCTGGCCCTGCGCAAATTCAAGTCCAACACATAGTACAGCGCCGCGGGGACACAAATCCCCGCGGCGCCCAGCGACCCAATTTGTTATCGGTTGGAGTTTCTGTTGTAGCGAGCCATAAGATAGAGCAGCTGAATAATCGAGGTGAGTGCCGCCGCCACGTAGGTAAGCGCGGCTGCCGTCAAGACCTTCTTGGCACCGTTGACCTGCTTGGAGCTCATGCCCGACTGCTCGATGTACGCCACGGCGCGGCGGCTGGCGTCAATCTCGACCGGCAGCGTAACGAACTGGAACAGCACGCTAAACGAGAAGAAGATCAGCGCGAGGGTCGTGAGTCCCGCGATGTTCATGAACAAGCCCATGAGCAGCACGATGGTCCAGGTGTTCTGGGTAAAGTTGACGACCGGCACGAGGGCGGTACGTACCTTCATCATGGCCTAGCCGCTTTGACGCTGCGCGGCATGGCCTGCCTCGTGACAAGCGACAGCAACGCTTGCGACCGAACCGCCCGAACGGTTGGAATCCGACAGATACAGGTTGTTGTCCTGCGGGTTGTAATGGTCAGTGAGCTCACCGGCGACGCCCTTGATACCCACGGCACTGCAGCCGTTGGCGTCGAGCATGCGGCGAGCGACCCTGGCGCCCGTGTCGCCGTCCGAGCGAACCTTGGACCAGGTTTTGTACGTCGAGTTGATATAGTTCTGTGCGGCAAGGCCAAGCACCGTGCAGACAAGAACAACCAGCAGGTACAGCGGGTCGATGCCAAAGCCGTATCCATAGTAATAGGGCATGCGAATTCCTCCGAATCGAGTTACACGTTGGAGGCATTCTACCCACTCGCCCAGCAGGCAAATCAACATCGATGTTTTGGCAATGTCAGCGAAAACGGCCGAGAGCGAGCAAGGTGACGTGAAAGAGAAGCGACGCGCACTTTGGTACGCGAGCGACGATTGAACGTCAGATTGCTCGCTCTCGGCCGTTTGCAGCGTCGAGCTGTTACGCGGTTTGGTAAAACCGCGTAACTATATACCTATAACAACTCAATCTTTCCGTCCTTCACGGTGAGCCCCATATTGCCGGAAAGCAGATCGTCCAGGCGCGAACCCACAAGCTCAAAACGCCAGCCTTCGCGCAGGGGGCTTTGCTCAGGATGCTCGATGTAATCGGCCAGGTCATCGCGCGAGGCAATGACCGAGGTCGCCACCCCCGAGCGCTCGGCAACCAGGCGGATGAGCGCGTACATGAGATCCGTCACGCTCTCCAGCTCCGGAGAGATCTGGCGATGCCCGCGCACCATGAGCGGCAGGCGATCGTGCGGGCAGCTCGCACCGCGCTTGATGGCCATGAGCGCGCCGTCCACGTCGCGCTCCCCCAACTGGTCGGTACCGCGAATGCTACGGAACTCCTCAACGCGCACGGGATTGCGCTTAACGAGCGCCAGCAGCGTATCGTCGGACATGACCCACTTGCGCGGGATGTTGCGGCGCTCGGCGCGGTCCTCGCGCCAGGCGGCGAGCTCGCGCGCGATGCCCAACTGGTGACGGCTGCACGAATTGATGCGTTTGACCTTACGGAACGCCTCGTGGCGATCGGCGCGATAGTGCGACTCGTCAGCCAGCGGGCGCAGCTCGTCGAGCACCCAGTCCACGCGGCCCAGCTCGCGCAGGCGGCTCATCATCTCGGTATAGGCAACGATCAGATACTTGACGTCATCGATCGCGTACTCGATCTGTTTGTCGGTCAGCGGGCGACGCGACCAGTCGGTCAGCGACTCGGTCTTGGGCAGCGAGACGCCGCAAAACGTCTGCACGAACGCGCCGTAGGAAATCTGCTGGCGTTCGCCCAAAAAGGCGGCGGCCACCTGCGTGTCAAAAATCGGACGCGGCAGCACGCCTACGGTATGAAGCATAACCTCCATATCCTGCGAGCAGGCGTGGAAGACTTTGGTCACGCTCTCGTCGGCCATAAGCTCGGCCAACGGCGACAGGTCGTCGATCACCAGAGGGTCGACCGCGACGCTCTCGGCAGGGGTGGCAATCTGAACCAAACACAGGCGCGGATGGAACGTGCGCTCGCGCAAAAACTCGGTATCGACGGCAATCGCGTCAAACTCACGGGCGCGCTGGCAAAAGTCGAGTAGAGCCTGATGTGTGGAAATGTACATATCAACCCATCGAATAAGGTTAGGCCCGAAAAACACGGGTAGGATAACGGCATTGTCTTACAACTATACTCGGTTAGTCACAGAACGGGAACGTAAGTATGCGCTGCCTTATCATCCACAACCCGGCATCGGGCCCCAGCTCAGATGAAATCTACGCATTCACGCACGCCCTCGCGCAGGGCGGCGACGAGGTCGTGATGCGTTTTATCGGCGATGGCATGGAACCCGAGGACGCCGTGGCAGACGTGCGCGAGTTTGATCGCGTGGTGATTTCGGGCGGCGACGGCACCGTCTCCAACGTGCTCGACCAGATGCGCGGATGCGGCGTCCCCACGCTCGTCTTCCCCTCCGGCACGGCCTGCCTGTTCTTCAACAACATCGGCAATGCCCCTGAGGCGGCGGCGCTTGCCAAGGCTTGCCGCGCCGGTCGCACGGTCAAAGTGGACATGGGCGAGCTCTTTTGGCTCGACGAGAACGGCAGAGAGAAGCGCCACGGCTTTATCATCATCGCCGGCTCGGGCTTCGACGCCGAGATCATGATGAAGGCCGCTCCCACCAAAAACGACATCGGCGAGATCGCCTACTTCCTCTCCGCTCTCGCCACGCCCAACCCCACGGTGGCGCACTTTACCATTGAGCACGACGGCATTGTCGAGGAGCTCGACGGCATCTGCTGCATGGCGGGCAATACCTCGGTCATTCAAAACGACATCAACCTGTTCCCCGACTGCCGCATGAACGATGGCATGGTCGATATTGCGGTCATCGAACCCGTGCGCACCGTGCAGCTGCTGCCTACTGTGATCACCGCTGCGCTTGACCCCGCCGGCAAGGTACTCGGGCGCCCGCAGTTCAAGATCATCCAGACCAAGGAAGCCAAGATCACCTGCACCCCGTCGCTGGGCATGCAGTTCGATGGCGAGATTATCTCCAGCAATTCGGGCGTCTTTGGAGCCCGCGCGCTTCCGCAATGCCTCGACCTCATCGTCGACGAATTCTCACCGCTCGGAAAATAGGAGGACCCCATGAACGACAATCCCCTGATCGGCTTTATTGTCATCGTCTTGGCCATGCTCGTCGGTTACGCCATCAACGTGATTCACCGCCGAAAGAAGTAAATCCACATTGGTATGATATTCATCCAGCTATCGCCTCTCCCGCTGTTTATGCATTCGTCAAACAGCGGGGGATTTTCATTTCGGGCATTCCCAGCTACTTTATTCGGCTACAGTAATTACAGGGCGTCTTTATTAAAGTAAAGCTGCAAACTGAGTACGATTAACCGCTCATCGCATATTTCATCACGCTTATCGAGTAAGTTTCTTTCATAGATGAATATTGTTTCCAGTTCGTTACGCTAATGAGGTGTCTTTATTGGCTGAAGCCCTCTGGCGACAGAGGGCTTTCGCACGCTGGGAGGGAAAATGAGGAAAACTCGCCCCGTCAACGCGCTCAAGAAGCTTGGCATAGGCCTTGCATTTGGAGCTGCAACCATCATGTCCATGCCGACCTCTGCACTCGCTTGCACGCAGGTCTACATGGGCAAAAACCTTACGGCCGACGGCAACACGTACTACGGCCGTTCCGAGGACTATGGCCCGCGCTATCTTAAGCACTTTGGCATTGAGCCCTCTCACGGCCCGGGACATACGTACAGCTCGGACGAGTCTTCGTTCATGTACACCTCGACCAAGACCACGTATCGCTACACCTATGTACGCGACCATCCCTCCCAGTGGGACAACCGCTGGGATGCCTACTCTGAAGCAGGCATCAACGAGAAGGGCGTATCCTGCTCCGCCACGCTAAGCACCAGTATGAATGCAGATGCCGAGACAGCAGACCCCCTGACTAAAACCGGCATCGGCGAGTACAACTACGCCAGCGTCATCCTGGGCGAGAGCGCCACGGCCCGCGAGGGCGTCGAGCTCCTCGGCAGCCTGATTGACGAGCAGGGCGTCTGCTCCAACGACCAGATCATCATCGCCGACAACAACGAGACCTGGCTATTTGCCGCGCTTTCCGGTCACCAGTGGATCGGCATGAAGCTCGCCGACGACGTCGCCTCGATCAACCCCAACATCGGCAACCTCAACTACGATGTCGACCTCAACGACCCCGAGAACTGCCTGCACTCCGAGGGCATCGAGTCCATGCCTAAGGAGAAGGGCTTTGCCGAGTACACCGACGGCAAGTTCGACGTCGCCGCAACCTATGGCGAGACCATTCAGAATTCCGGTATGCACCAGTGGACCCGCTACGTCCAGGGCCGTAACTACTTTGGCAACGAGCTCCAGGAGGGCACCGACTACGAGATCGTCAAGGACGAGCGCGAAGAGGCTCGCGCCACGACCGGCGCCTTGGTCCACGAGATGCAGCCGCTGTTCTTCCAGCCCGGAAAGAAAGACTGGACTACCTTTGAGATGATTCGCTCTCTCGGTAACCGTGGCGAGAATACCCCGGGCCTTAACGCCAACACTGACGGTGCCTATGCCATCGGCACCGAGCGCAACACCGAGATTCACGTCTTCCAGGTTCGCAACGGTCTTGATCCCCAGGTTGCAACAATCCAGTGGGAAATGCTCTCCCGCGCCGCGTACTCCGTCGCCATCCCCTTCTACTCCGCGCTGATTACCGAGGTTAGCCCGTATTTCAGCGACCAGACCGTCTCCTTCGACCACTGCAAAGAGACGGACATCGTGAACAACGAGGAGCCCGAGAACTCCATCAACTACGTCCTCATGGACATCAGCTCCCTCTGCTTTGAGAATCCCGATACCCTTGGTATCAGCGTCCGCTCCTACCTCGATGCACTCCAGAACGAGCTCATCGAACAGAACAAGGAAGTCGACGCCGCCATGCTGGCCGAGACGACCACCGAGGGCCGCACCGCTCTGGCCAACAAGGCCGGCAAGGCTGCCACCGAGAACACCTACGTCAAGTGCAAGGCCCTGCTCCAGGAGATGCGCGCCTATCAGAAGGCCGGAAACTTTGACGAGCCCTTCACCCCGAGCGACCTGAACACCGAGACCAACGGCCTCAAGGTGTCCATCACTTACGCCAAGGATGCTCTTGCCACCGATCCGGTCACCCCGGATCAGCCCGGCACCCCCGAGCAGCCCGGCACCCCCGAGCAGCCCGCTAAGCCCGAGCAGCCCACCACCAAGCCTGAGAAGCCTGGCAAGTCGGACACCACAACCACAGTAACCACCAACAAAACGAACACCAAGGGCGGCCTGCCCACCACCGGTGATCGTTTTGATGGCCGCATGGTGGCTGCATTCGCCATCGCTGGCGTTGCCGTCATCTCCGCCGGTGGTTACTTCCTCTACCGTCGCAACAAGGAGTAACGTCCTAGCTGAGCGGGCAAGGCAGCAATGGCAGCCTCGCCCGCTTAGCCCGCTCTTTTGACCGGCGGGAAACCCGCCTGAAATCTTTTTAAAAAAGATTTCCCCGCACACACTTCGCTGTGCTATAGTGCAGCGCAACAGCAACTAGGTGCGACCGCGCCACGGCATCACGAAAGGAGCCACCAACATGAAGAACACGATGAACTCTCTCAACAACTGGTGGTGGCGTGATGCGAATACGATCGGTCGACAGTGAGTCCCTCACGCCTGTTTTTTAGCTCTAGGTGATTGGAAGGCCTCCGGTTTCGACCGGGGGCCTTTTTCTATCTCGAGCCCGATCGCATTCGCATCACGCGCCTCCGCTTTTCTCTTGCACTCCCATTCCGAAAGGATTTTCACCATGTCTCAGAACACCGCCGCCCAGCCCCGCACCGTCCAGACCGCCGACCGCGGCAAACTCGATGTCCGCGCCCTCGTCCTGCTCGCCATCCTGCTCGCCGCCGGCTTCATCCTCAACTTCACCGTCGGCAGGGCAATCTCGGGCATCTCGGGCGGCATGATCAGCCCCGAGTTCATCATCTCGGCCTTCTGCCTCACCATCCTGGTCGTTCGCCCCAACATCGGCCAGGCGCTCGTCATTGGCCTCATCTCGGCTGCCGTGATCCAGATCACCACCACTTCGCCGTTCGTCGATTTTGCCGCCGAGGGCATCGCCGCCATGCTCATGGCCGGCATCGTCAACGCCGCCGGCAAGAACGGTCAGGTCAAGCCTGCCGTCGCCATCGTCGCTACCTTCGTGACCACCTTTGTCTCCGGCGTCATCTTCATGGTTATCAAGATGGCCATGCTTGGCGTGGTCGGCGAGCTCGCCGCCGCTATGCTGCCCGTCGTCGCCATGACCGCCGTCTTTAACGCCATTCTGGTCGGCGCCCTCTATCTGCCCATTCAGAAGGCCCTGAAGCTCAACTAACCCGCTCGGCTTTATGAGCCACCCCATCTTGGCGTTCATTCGTCGCTCGCGTACCCAAGTACGCTTCGCTCCTCTTTCGCGCCAACCTGGGGCCCCTCGTAAAGCCGTCTCCGTGCTCCACCGGCAAAGACTGTCCCAAACAGTTAACTCTTGGGGACGTTCTTAAACGACTAGTCATTAAAGAACGTCCCCAATGACTATGAAAGGTATCCATGGAAACGATCATCAACGTCGACGATGTCTCGTTCTCCTATGGCACGCAGACCGAGCGGGCGCTCAGCCACATCTCGCTCAGCGTGAACAAGGGAGATTTCATCGGCATCATCGGGCCCTCGGGCGCCGGCAAGTCCACGCTTGCCGCCTGCCTGTCGGGTGCCGTGCCCCACCACTACACCGGCACGTTCTTTGGGGCCGTCATGGTAGACGGCCACGACACCTGCGAAGCCTCGCTCACCGACGTGTCGCAAATCGTCGGCAGTGTGCTGCAGGATATCGACACGCAGATGGTCGCTTCGGTCGTCGAGGACGAGATGCTCTTTGGCCTCGAGAACTTTGGCGTTCCCCACGACCAGATCGAGCGGCGCGTGAGTGAAACGCTCGAGACCGTCGGCATCAGCGACCTGCGTGACCGCGAGATCGCCACCCTCTCGGGCGGACAGAAGCAAAAGGTGGCCATCGCTGCCATCCTCGCCATGCGTCCGCGCGTCTTGGTTCTCGACGAGCCCACCGCGGCACTCGACCCCGCCAGCTCCACATTGGTCTTCGAGACGCTGCGTGAGGCAAACCGCGCACTTGGAATTACCATCGTCGTCGTTGAGCAAAAGGTCGCCCTGCTCTCGGAGTACTGCAACCGCGTGCTCGTGCTCAACCATGGCGAAATCGCGCTGCAGGGCGAACCACACGAGGTCTTCGCGCATACCGACGAGCTCCGTGCCATCGGCGTCGACTGCCCTCGCGTCACGCGTATCTTCAATAGCCTCGAGGCCGATGGCCTGGTAAGCGGTACCCCTTGCTTGGATGTCGACGAGGCCGAGCGCCTGATTTCGGGCATCGTCGACCCCGCACACGCGGCCAGCGAAGCCCAGGCGCCCGCCGGCTCCCCGCATGCACCGTCGTTGCGCCCTCATGCCAAGGACGCCGAGCCCGTGCTCACCTTCGATCACGTTGAGTTTGCCTATCCCAATGGCGGCGCCGCCGTCCACGACCTTAGCCTGACGCTCTATCCTGGCGAGCTCGTGGGCATCGTCGGCCAAAACGGTGCCGGCAAGACCACGCTCACCAAGCTGCTCACAGGCCTGCTCAAGCCCGCCTCGGGCAGCGTGCGCGTCACGGGGCTGGACACCGCAGCCGTTCCCACGAGCCGCATCGCCCGCGAAGTCGCAACCCTCTTCCAAAACCCCGACCGCCAGATCTGCAAGGATACCGTACTCGACGAGGTCGCTTTTGGCCTAGAGCTTGCCGGCATCGACCGTGCCGAGGCTCTGCGTCGCGCTCGACTCGTTATCGACCGCTTTGGCCTGCCTGCCGATGAGGCACCTTTCTCGCTTTCGCGCGGCCAGCGACAAATGGTGGCGCTTGCCTCCGTCGTAGTGGTTGAGCCCAAGATCGTCGTGCTCGACGAGCCCACGAGCGGCCTTGATTACCGCGAGTGCATGACCGTCATGGAAACGGTGCGCACCATGGCCGAGCGCGGCTGCGCCGTGATTATGGTCTGTCACGACATGGAAGTCGTTTCCGACTTTGCCGAGCGTATCGTAGTAATGGCCGACGGTCGCATCCTCGACCGCGGCCGCACGCACGAGCTATTCTCGAACATCGATCTCATGCGGCGTGCCTACGTGGAGCCTCCCCAGGTTATTGAACTCTCGCGCCGTCTGGCATCTTCCGTCTCGCCCGCTTTTGCGCAGGTGAGCGAGGTCACCGATGTCGTTCGCATTACCAAGGAGATGGTCCACCGTGGTTAACGTCATCGACTACATGCCGGGCGATACGCTGCTGCATCGCCTGAACCCCGTCGTCAAACTGGGCCTCGCCGCCGCCATCATCGTCGGCATCTTCTTGTCCGACACCTACGTGGCGCTGCTGGGCTTTTTGGTGCTCACCCTTGCGCTGGGTGCCTATGCCGGCGTCGTCGACCGTCTGTTCTCGCTGCTCGAGTTGCTGATTCCGCTCGCGCTTATCATGCTGGTGCTCCAGCTGGCCTTTATGCGCGATGGCAACGTGGTGTGGGGCTTTATCACCGACACGGGCCTCATCACGGGATCGAAGGCCTGTCTGCGCCTGCTGGGTGTGGCGTTACCGCTCATCCTCATGCTCATGGTGACCAAGCTCAACGACCTTGCCAACGCCTGCGTCGAGGTGCTGCACGTACCGTATCGCTATGCCTTCACCTTTACCACGGCGCTGCGCTTTGTGCCGGTGTTTGGTCAGGAGATGAACGCCATCATGGAAGCGCAGACCGCACGCGGCGTCGAGTACGACACCAAGAACCCCATCAAGAAGCTTAAGCTCATGCTGCCACTGTGTGTGCCGCTGCTCATCTCGAGCGTGGGCAAGACCGATGCCACAGCCTTGGCGGCAGAACAGCGCGGCTTCTATCTGCGTACACGCGCCAGCTCGTACAAGCGCTACCCCATCAAGGGCATGGACATCGCCGTGCTCATCGTCAGCATCGCCCTCATCGCCATCGGCTTCCTGTTCTAGTTCGCCACCGGCAGCAACCGCCCAACGCAAAAGGCCTCGGCTCGCACCAAACGAGCCGAGGCCTTTACTGTTTCATCAGATAAAACCTACCAAAATTAACCTGTCCCTTTTTGACAGGTCGGAAGCTAGAGGCGGTAGGGGGCGCCGCTGCGGATGATGGATTCGCGCACCAGGACATCCATGGCATCGAGGGTGATCTCGGGCATCTCTCGATACTTCTGCAGCACCGATAGCTCGGTGCAGGCCAGAATGACACGGTCGCAGCCGCTACGGGCGAACTCCCACATCACGCGGTCGAACTTATCCATATCGGGCTCACGTCCGGCTTTCACATCATCGTAGATAAGCGACATCACATCGTTCTGACGTTTCTCGCTGGGATAGACGACCTCAACACCCGCAGCCTCGCATTCGCGGCCGTAGACGCCCGCGCCCACGGTTCCGTCGGTGCCCATAATGCCAATCTTGTGCACCGGCTCGGCCGGCATACTCAGGTTGGGGTCGAACTCGCACTCCCCCATCACCGCACCCGCAAGGGCATAGCGCACCGACTCACGCGGCATGTGGATAATCGGCACCTTCGTAAACGACTGGATCTGGTCGTAGAAGTAGTGCGACGTGTTGCAGGGAATGGCAATGTGCGCACAGCCCAGCGACTCGAGTGCCTGGGCACACTCTTTCATGGTCGCCAGCAGCTTGGCATGCTCGCCGGTCTTAATGGCAAGCGTGCGGTCGGGCATGGTCGACTTGGAGAGCACCACCATGTCGATATGTTCCTGATCGCAGGCAGCAGCCGTATGGCGCACCACCTGGTCGTAGTAATACGACGTGGCCTCGGCGCCCATGCCGCCGATAACTCCCAGCTTTTCCATCGCCGCCTCCTTGGTGACGCTTGCGCAATTGCGCGTATCATACCCGCGCCCGCCCGATGTAAACCGGACGGGCGCCGCACTCATCTACTTGTAATACGTCTTGAACAGCTTAAAGTGGCGCAGCTTGGTGTGCCACATGCGCAGCCAGCGGTTAAAGACAAAGTCGCCCTTCATAAACGAAGGGTCGGCGCCCTTGCCTTCCTTGTCCAGGCGATGCACCTTAGCGCGCAGCTCGGGATCCTTGACGTACTTGTCGACGACGCCCATGGGAACGACCATCCACAGCGCCTCGTCCTGCGTCGTCACAAACTCCGGCTCAAACGGGCGGTTGAACACATACTCGTCCACCACATACTTGGCAACGTTAAAGCCGCTGTTGGTGACGTAGTAGTTGCTGCGACCTTGGCGCGTGTTGAAATCGAAGAACTTAAACGAGCCGTCGCGCTCGTCGTACTTAACGTCAAAGTTGGAATAGCCCACAAAGTGAAGGTCCTCGAGCAACTTGCGCACGCCGCCCATGAGCTCGTCATTGGGCTCGGTGATGATGCAGGCGTGGTTGCCGACACCGTGAGGCTGATGCTCCTCGAGCAGCACGTGACCCAGGCACATCATGCGGACCTTTCCGTTGCGGTCGGAATAGCTGGTGAGCACGCGCATGTACTCGTCGTTGCCGGGCACGCGATCCTGCAAGATCAGGTCGTCGGTGTAGCCGCTGGCATACGAGTCGCGAATGACCTGTTCCAGCTCGGCACGGTCGGCAATCTCATAGGCCTTTTTCTGGCCCTCGAACTCGTGCTGCCACCACATGATGCCGTCAGAAGGCTTCAGAATCATCGGGTAGGGAAAATCGATCTGGTCGAGCACTTCGGCAGGTGCCTCGCCTTGGGCATTCAGCATCGCCATGGTGAAAGTAAAGGTATGCGGATAGGGCACGCCATGCTTCTCGCACAGCTCGTAGAAGATCTCCTTCTTCTGACACTGCTCAAGCATGCTGTAGGGAGCGTAAGGCGCGACGATGTTATCCGCCAACTCATGGGCATCCTTGGCCTGAGCCACAAGGGCAACATAGTTATCGCCACAGCCCACAAGGACAATCGTCTTATCGGCATGCGCTTGGGCAATGCCGTTGACGGTCCTGAGCATCACGGGCATGGTGTCGATATCCACGTTGGGCGTGTAGTCGATAATCTGGCTGCGGTACGCGGGACCCGTCTGGTACTTGCCAAAGACCAGACTCTTGACCTGGTACTCTTCGTAGAAGGCGCGCGCCACCGAATAGGCGTTGATGTCGCCTCCGAGCAGCACGGGAATGAACTCGCGCTCTGTAAACTGCAATGCCATGGAAACTTCCTATCATGAACTGCCCACACAACGGGCGGTCTTTGCGCAACTGATTTATTCTAGCGTGCCGAGCCGCCGGTGTCCAAAGCTCCACCGTATCTATGGCAATCGACGTAATCATCCAGCATAAAGGCCGCACTCACCGCGATGGGGCCTTGTAGCTGCAAACCCCCTGTTGAGATAGCTTTCACGACCGAAAGCCCGTCCGCAAACAGGCTCCCGTAACGTTAAAGTTGAACTCTATGGTTTCTCAACAATTCATCATAACTGCAGGTCAAAGCCAAAGCCTCAAGTTCAACTTGACCCTTTGGAACCTTTAAGGTTCAAGTTGAGGTCGAAAGCAGTAGTAGAATACCGTTCGAACCATAACCTACGATTGATTGCAGAGGGACTGGATGCAGCATTCGAATCATCGCGCCGCAGCGCTCATTGCGTCGAAGCCGGCTCGTATCATCACGAGCGCCGCGCTCGCCGTTGCGCTGACGGCCACGCCGATGCTCTCCCCCGTTGCGGCGTATGCCGCCTCGCAGGCAACGCAGGACCAGCTTTCCGCAGCCCAGCAGAAGATCGAAGCCGCCACGAGCGCCTACAACGACGCCCGCACCAAACTCGATGACCTGCAAAAGCAGATTGACTCCAACGAGGCAAGCATCGAGGAAATCGAGGCTAAGCTTCCCGAGCAGCAGGCCAAGGCAAGCTCCGCCATGCGCGATCTGTACAAGTATCAGAAGGGCACCAATCCCATCGTGAGCTTCCTGGTCAATGCGCAGAGCCTGGGTGAGTTCATCACGACCTGCAAATACACCAACCAGATCACGAGCTCGAGCGTCGACGAGATCGAAGAGCTCAATAATATGCAAACCGAACTCGAGCAGAACAAGGCCGAGCTCCAGCAGGCCAAGTCACAGCTTGAGGCAGAGCAGAAAAACGCCGAGGATGCGCTGGCGCAGGCCCAGCAGCTCCGCAGCGAGGCACAGGCAAAAGCCGAGCAGGAAAATGCCGCCGAGCTTGCCAAGCTTGAGGCCGATAAGGCCGCTGCCGCCGAGAAGCTCTCGGGCGAGGGCGTAAGCGGCAGCAATTCCAGCAGCCAGGCCACCAACACCAACACCACCATCGACACCACGGTGAACAACGCCAATACCGGTAGCTCCGATTACGATTCGTTCATTAATGAGTGGACGAGCCGCATCGACAATTATCTCGCCGGCTCCCCCATGGCAGGCCAGGGCTATAACTTTGCCGTCGCCGCTTGGAATACCGGTGTCGACCCCCGTTGGTCCCCCGCCATCGCCTGCATCGAGAGCACCAAGGGTGCTTATTGCGCCAATTCTTACAACGCCTGGGGCTGGAGTGCCCGTGGCGGCGGTTGGCGCAGCTTTGGCAGCTGGAGCGAGGGCATCTCCGCTCACGTTGCCTATCTGGGCGCCAACTACGGCTCCACCCTTACCCCGGCAGCGGCCAAAAAGTACTGCCCGCCCACGTGGCAGGACTGGTACAACAAAGTCGCCGCTCAGATGAACCGCATCTAGGTGCAACTGCAAAGGGCCCCAATGGGGCCCTTTTCTTTTAGGTAGCGGAGGTATCGACGACGCCGGTCGCATTGGCAACCGCGACTATGACGATCATGCATAGGAGCAGCACACCCAATGCCTTGAGCCAAAGTTTCGCGAGTTTCTTGCCGCGATAGCTGTCGAGCAGTGCGAATCGCCGACGAAGACGGCGCTTATCGAGCAGCGCAAAATGCATAAGCACCATAAGGCCATCGACAAAGAAAAAATACTCGATTATGAGAAGCCACGTCGGGTAGCTTTGGTTTGCTCCCGTGGGGTGAAAGACGGCAAAGTGACTTCCGGCAAAGAACACAAGTAGCGAGAAGCAGACAAGCGTATTCCAAATGCGCCCCAGAGACTCCGGAACGCGAGAGAGCAGACCGCATGCAGCGGAGGCGGCAGGCCTAGGAAGCCCTGCGGGGTTCTGGAGCCCTTGGAGCGTCAACACCGTCTCCGAGGCCGGAGTACGGACAGGCGCAGGTGTAGGAGGCCGCACGGGGCGGCTCAGATCGTATGCCGAGCGCGTCGCCCGTCCCAACGCTTCCGCACTCGCAAAACGCTTGGCCGGGTCGAGCGCCATCGACATGCAGACGGCATCGGCAAGTGGAGTGGGAATGCCACGTGCCTCGCATTGCTCGCGCATGTCGAGCCCTGGTTTAGGGTCGACTCCCGTCAAGCAGAAGAACAACAGGGCGCCAAGTGCGTAGACGTCGCTGCGTACACTCGTCTGCCCAAACCCATACTGCTCGGGTGGCGCATAGGGTCGCGTGCCGAACTTGACGGTGTCTGCATCGGCGCCATCGCGCCACACGCGCGCGATCCCCAAGTCGATAATCACCAGCGACGAAAACGTCAGGCCCTCATCGAGCGTACAGTTCGCACCTGTCACGATGATATTCGACGGCTTGAGGTCGCGATGGATCACCGGCGCCGACGTCTCCCCCGCCATTGCAAAACCGGCATGGAGCTCGCCCACGGCATCGCATAGGGCAGGATACATTTCGCGCGCATAATCGGGGGTAGCTCCCAGACGGTCCACCAGCGCCCGGAGCGTCTCCCCTTCGATGTATTCCATAACCACGTTGAGCTCGTCGCCCACACGACGACAATCGACGATTCTGGGCAGGTGCTCAAAACGCCTGCCTGCCCGCTGAGCGGCAAACAGACGCTCGTATGCCCCGCCGATTTGAGCCGAAGCATCGATGCGTTTACGGACAAAGGGGCCGAGCGAACCACCGCCGGTTCCTTCAAAGTACACGAGCTCGGTTGTTTCAACGGACGAGCGCTTAAGTACACGCTCCACGCGATAGCTGTCGTCGCGATCGAGCGACGCCAGGTGCTCGGCAAGCGCTGCGGTCAGCTCGTCATCGGGATATGTTGGGGTCTGAGTATCCATAGCCTCCATCATAGCGCAGGGCGCAGACACCCCATGGCATCCGCGCCCCGTTCGTTTGCATCGTTGTTCGACAGCTCCGCCGGCTCAGATATCAGCCGCTAACTCACCGTCTCCTCGCCAAAGCGATACAGCTCCTCGTTGACCTTTTGGAGGCTGCACCCGCGATCGATGCAAAAGATGATAATCGCATCGCGGCGATCCTTGCAGTTAAGGACGCTTACCCCGGCAGCCGTCAGCGCACGGTTGGCCTCTTTGAGCGTCAGCGCCATCGCAAAGGCAATCTGCAGCACCTTATTGCGACTCGGGTGACGCGCACCAGTAAAGATCTGATAGCCAAAGGTCTCATTGAGATCGGCCATACGAACCACGCGCGAGCGCTCCAAGCCCTTTTCCTGCAGCAGCTGCTTCAGGTAGTCCGAAAGCGACGGGGCGGCAAAGTCGTGCTCCCTGATATAGTCATCGATGTTCGGCGCATCGAGAAGCTCATTGAGCAACTCCTCGGTCATCTTTTTATCGGGCATACGACTTCACCTCCCATACGGTCAATAGCGGCAACAAGTTAGGCGAGCACCCAGCTCGCAGTCGCGGACTTATCAAACATGTTGGCAAAATAGAGTGCCTTCTTGATGTCACCATCAAAGTAGATATTGCCCGCCACGGAGCCACCGGCGGCAAGGGTACCAGACTGCAGCTCATCGGAGCCCTCGCTGTAGTAACCCTGATTCTGTTGAGCGCCGTTGGCGTCCTCGCCCTTCCAGTCGTAAATATTGTAATCTGCGCCCTCATCGCCATTGTTGACGTACGTGACGTGAATACCCGTCATGGTCGAACCGTCAAAATTTGTGAGACCGGGCTGGACGGAATCGACGACGACGGAAAGGCCAGCAGTCGTGGTCACCGTCGTACCAACCGCCAAGTCAGTCGTAGACTGCTCTTCCTTCTTCGCCTCTTCCTTCTTGTCGCCATCGCCAGCGTCCTCGGTGATGGTCGCCTTATCGCTACCACACCCGGAAAGAAGACCGGCACTCCCCAAGGCGACGGTGGCGAATGCGCCAAGTGCAGCGCGACGGCTCAGCAGTACTTCGTTATCGAGCTTTTTCATCATGCATCCTTCCTACGATCCGGCTACCGCGCCGGCACACAGCACATCGTAGGAAGGATTGAACTTGCATTCATTAGCTGTGAGCTAAGGTTGCGGTAAACGGCCCATGCAGTTATCCAAACGCCGAGCAAACGCGCTTTGCGCGACCGTCCGCTGGCAGTATATCAACCCACCGTGACGGATTCCCCGGTAAAGGTGCTAATGAGCAGCAGGATAAAGAACGCCAGGTAACTGATGCTCAGCAGATAGGCAATAACCAAAAAGATGGTCCATCCAACATTGCTCTTGCCTTCGGCACGGCGCTGTTCGCGAGAACGACACAGCCAGATCGTCACGCCAATGGCCACAATCAACAGCACGAGTGCCGCTGCTGCCAACCCGGCAAGCGCAAACATCACGCCAATGCTCACGGCAATAACCGGAAGCAATAACAAGCCGCATCCACACCCACCGGGACTATAAACGGCAGATTGTCGGCGTCGCCCCATCGTCACTCCAACCTCAACATCTTTGAACACTACAATGCTATAGCCTGCTGAACAGGAACGATCTTATCCAGTTCCGGTTCGATGCGCCTCTTCTCCGCCTCGAGATCAAACGCTATCTGGGCGCGCAGCCAATAACCATCCGTCAGACCAAAGTAGCGACAAAGGCGAAGGTCGGTGTCGGCCGTCACGCGACGCCTTCCCAAGATAATCTGCCCAATGCGCTGGGCCGGAATCCCGGTCTCCTTAGCAAGGCGATATTGCGAAATGCCCATGGGGACAAGAAAATCCTCTTTGAGAAGCTCACCAGGAGTCACCGGCGGCAGCAAATCGGACGCAGTCTCATCACTTGTGATAATCGACGATTTCGACATTCCAAGCCATCCCCTGTCTCCACTCAAAACAGACCCGATAGCGCTCGTTAACACGGATGCTATATTGACCGGCACGATCGCCCTTCAAAGCTTCTAGGCGGTTGCCTGGTGGAACGCGAAGATCATCAAGCGATGCACAAACCTGCAGTTGGCGAATCTTCCTCAACGCAACACGCTCAAAAGGCACGAACTTCCTGACCCGCACACCCATGGCAAAGCGTTCGGTATCCTCATCTTTATACGATGCAATCATAGTATCGCCTTACGTTAGTAACGTCAAACGTTTCTATAGACTTACATCTCTATTATATCGTACATTTGTTCGTATTATCTAGAACAAATAGTCCTTCACGCCTTAGTCAAGCAAAAGCAATCGTTTGTAGACATCGAGGCCCTTGAGTAGGATTTCCTCGTCAAAGAGCATGCTATCGGTATGCAGGGCGCTTGTTGCATAGGCGGGGCAGCCATCCGAATCACTCGGGTTGTCTTGGCCCTCTGGCACGCCCGTGCCCAGCAAGAAGAACACGCCTGGCAGATGGCGCTGATAGAAAGCGAAGTCCTCGGCAATCAGCAAAGGCTCATCCACGAGTTGCAGCTCGGACAAGACAGGCGCAATGTGGGCGAACAGCTCGGGATCGTTATCGACCGGCGGATAGCCCTCGGCAAAATCGAGGTCATATGTGCAGCCCGTTGCGACGCAGGCATCGTCCAGCACGCGGCGCACGCCCTCGCGCGCGCGGTCGAACATGTCGTCCGTAAACACACGTAGGCTGCCGGCAACATGGGCCTCCCCCGCCACCGCATTGCAGACGGTGCCGGCCTGCAGCAGGCCGAACTTACCAATGCAGGGCTCGTCGACACCCAACTCGTCCATGAGCTCGCGCTCGGAAACCAAGAACTTGGCAGCCGCCAGCGCCGCATCGTGCGACTCCTCGACCGGAACGCCATAGGTCTTAGCGATATGGATGCTCGTGCCATGGATATGAATGTGTGTCTCACTCGAACGCACCAGCAACGGACCGGAGCAGCTCGCCAACGTGCCGGCGGGCAGATCGGGCCACACGTGGAAGCCGAAGATGCGATCCACCCCGTAGCGCTCGAACACGCCGCTCTCGCACACCGTCTTGGCACCACCAGTCGTCTCCTCGGCCGGCTGAAACACAAAGAGCACATTGCGCTTAATGGCGCCCGGCTGCTCACGGATCGTACGGTCGACAAAGGTTGCCGCCGAAAGCGCCATGGCCATGTGTCCATCGTGCCCGCAAGCATGCATCTTGCCGGGATGGGTCGAAGCGAACGCTGCCCCCGTTGCCTCGGCAATGGGCAGCGCATCCATATCGCCGCGAATCGCCGTGGCATGCGCGGCGCCAACGCCAGCGTCGAAGAAAGCGCAGACGCAGCCGGGGCACGGATGGGTCACATCGCAGGTGAGCGGTGCCAACACGCCCTCGATATAGGCGATCGTCTGCGGAAGATCGAAGTCGAGCTCCGGGATCCTGTGCAAGTCGCGGCGGTAGCGACGGAGTTCTTGGAGCTCGGCCATATTGGTTCCTTTCGTAGGTGCGCGTCGGCTGCTATCTATTGTGCCGCAAGATTGCTACACCCTTATTTCCAGCATATCCCTGCATTTTTTAAACGTTATATACGAATACTCTTGTTTGGTAAAGTGCAACGTGGTAGGGTCGTTACCACTTGATAGAGGCGCGGGCACGAAGAGCCGCGGGCGAGCCGGCAGGCTTTGACCCCGCGGGGAGGCGAAACCCGCCGAACTGGGTTTTTCGGGCACGAACAGCCTGGTGGGCCTGCGGGAAACACCCGCAGGACTGTCTGCAGCAATGCGGGAGCGCTATCCGGACATTGGGTCCACGCTATGCGGATTCGATGCGCAGGTAGCGCCGTCTGGATAGCGAGGTTTACGGGACATGGCACTAACTCCCAACGAGGCATATGCGGCCAAGCAGCCGTTTGTAGACAAGGAGACGCTCGAGCATATCGTCGAGCAGTTCCCCACTCCGTTTCATCTATATGACGAGGCGGGCATCCGCCGCAATATGCAAGAGGTGCGCGACGCCTTTGCATGGAACCCCGGCTTTAAGGAATACTTTGCCGTCAAGGCCAATCCCAACCCGGCGCTCATCTCTATTCTCAACGAATACGGCTGCGGCTGCGATTGCTCGAGCTATACCGAGCTCATGATCGCCCGCTCGTTGGGCATCACGGGGCACGACATCATGTTCTCGTCCAATGACACGCCGGCAGCGGACTTTGAACTTGCCGACAAGCTGGGCGCTATCGTCAACTTTGACGATATCAGCCACATCGAGTTCTTTGAGCGCGTCGCCGGCCCCATCCCCAAGACGGTCAGCTGCCGCTTTAATCCGGGCGGCCTGTTCCAGCTCTCCAACGGCATCATGGACAACCCAGGCGACTCCAAGTACGGCATGACCACCGAGCAGCTCTTCGAGGCCTTCCACATGCTCAAGGCCAAGGGCGCTGAGGACTTTGGCATCCACGCATTCCTTGCCAGCAACACCGTCACCAACGACTACTATCCCAAACTCGCGCGCATCCTCTTTGAGCTTGCCGTGCGCCTGGAGCGCGAGACCGGCGCACACGTCGCCTTCATCAACCTGTCCGGCGGCGTCGGCATCCCCTATCTGCCCGAGCAGCAGGCCAACGACGTCCACGCCATCAGCGAGGGAGTGCACGCGGCCTACGACGAGATCCTGGTTCCCGCTGGCATGGGCGACGTGGCCATCTGCACCGAGATGGGCCGCTTTATGATGGGCCCCTACGGCTGCCTAGTCACCCGTGCCATCCATGAGAAGCAGATCTACAAGGACTATATCGGTGTCGATGCAAGTGCCGTCGACCTGATCCGCCCCGCCATGTATGGCGCCTACCACCACATTACGGTGATGGGCCAGCCGGGAGGCGCCGACAAGACCGTAGCACCCGTCACGGACACCTACGACATCACGGGCAACCTGTGCGAGAACAACGACAAGTTCGCCATCGATCGCCAGCTGCCGCATATCGACATGGGAGACCTGCTCGTGATTCACGACACGGGCGCCCATGGCTACTCCATGGGCTACAACTACAACGGGCGCCTGCGCTCCGCCGAGGTACTGCTGCGCCCCGATGGCTCGGCAGACCTCATCCGCCGTGCCGAGCGCCCGGGCGATTACTTTGCCACGCTCGACGTGCTGCCGTGCGGCCGCGAGCTGCTGGCCAAGTCGCGCGCCGATACCGCCCGCCATCGTACCCAGGACGAGCGCCTGGCCGTCGCCGCTCAGTGGAACAAACGCATCCAGATCGCGGAAGCGAAGGAGAAGAACATGGACATCCGCAATCTCGAGGGTTCAATCGTCGCCCTTGTCACGCCGTTTAAAAAGGACGGCAGTGTCGACTTTGACGCACTCGGGCGCCTTATCGATTTCCACCTGCAAAATGGCACTGACGCCATCCTCACCCTGGGCACCACCGGAGAGAGCGCCACGATGACCGATGACGAAGACAACTCCGTCGTCGCCGCCGTTGTCAAGCATGTTGCAGGACGCGTCCCCGTCATCGCCGGCTCGGGCTCCAACTCCACGCAAACCATGCTCACCAAGTCGCTCACTTACCAAGGCCTGGGCGCCGACGGCCTGCTGCTCATTACCCCCTACTACAACAAGTCTAACGAAGAGGGCATCTACCAGCACTTTAAGACCGTCGCCGATGCCGTGGACATCCCCTGCATCCTGTACAACATCCCCGGCCGCTGTGGCTGCGGTATCAGCGAGCGCAACGTAGAGCGCTTGGCCGCGCACCCCAACATCATCGGCATCAAGGAGGCCTCGGGCAACGTCGCCTACGCGGCCAAGATCGCCCACCTGCTGTCCGATGACTTCCGCATGTACTCGGGCGAGGATGCACTCACCGTGCCGCTCATGAGCCTAGGCGCTTCGGGTACCATCAGCGTGTGGGCCGACGTACAGCCGCAGCTCGTGCACGACATGTGCCGCGCTTATCTGGACGGCGACGTAGCGCGCGCCCGCGATATCCAGATTGCCGCACAACCGCTCATCAACGCCCTCTTTAGCGAGGTCAACCCCATCCCCGTTAAGGAAGCGCTCGCCCAGATGGGCATGATCGAGGCAAACTACCGCATGCCGCTGTGCCCCATGGCAGACGACACGCAAGCCGCACTTACCGATGCTCTGAAGGGAGCTGGTCTGCTTGATTAAGACCGTCATTATGGGAACGGGCCGCATGGGCTCGCTCATCCGCACTACCGCCGAGGGTATTGTCGATACCGCCGGACAGCCCGTTTTCGACATTGTGGCCCAGATTGGCTTCGATTTGAGCGAGCTCGAGAACGCACCGGCTGCCGATGTGATTATCGACTTCTCGAACGTCGTGACCTTTGACGCCGTCGTCGCCTATGTCGAGCGCACGGGCGCGGCGTTGGTCTCGGGCACCACAGGCTACACTCCCGAGCAGATGGACCGCCTGCGTGAGCTGGGCCAGAACGCCCGCGTCATGCACTCCGGCAATTACTCCATCGGCATCGCAGCCCTGCGTCATCTAGTGGCCCAGGCCACGCGTGAGCTGCCCGGCTTTGACTGCGAGATTGTCGAGACTCACCACAACCAAAAGGTCGACGCCCCCAGCGGCACCGCAAAGCTGCTGCTCGACGCCGTAGTCGAGGCCGAGCCCGAGGCAGGCTACCACCCCGTCTATGGCCGCGAGGGCATGTGCGGCGCGCGTGACCCCAAGGAGATCGGCATGCACTCGCTGCGCGGCGGCACCGTCGCCGGCGTGCACGAGGTGAGTTTCTTTGGCCAGGACGAGGAGGTCACGCTCACCCACCGCGCCACGAGCCGTCAGATCTTCGTCAACGGCGCCCTAGCCGCCGCCCAGAAGCTCGTCACCCGCGACTCCGGCTTCTACACCTTCGACCAGGTCATGTTTGCCTAACCAGGTATCAACCATACCCCCTCAAAGGAGAGACAGCATATGAGCAACGCAGCCGAGATGGACGCACAGGAGATTATCAACTACATCGCCACCGCGCCCAAAAAGACGCCCGTCAAGCTGTACGTGCGCGAGAAGCCCGGCATGAAGGTTGCCTGGGGCGACGCGCATGTCTACGGCGGGCGGCGCGGCAAGACCGTCTTTGGCGACTGGGATGAGCTCAGGGCAATCCTCGACGCCAACGCCGACTCTATCGACTACTACGACGTAGAGAACGACTGCCGCAACTCCGCCGTGCCCATGCTCGACCTTAAGGGCATCAACGCCCGCATCGAGCCGGGCGCGATCATCCGCGACCGCGTCGAGATCGGCGACCGTGCCGTCATCATGATGGGTGCCATCATCAACATCGGCTCCGTTATCGGCGAGGGTTCCATGATCGATATGGGCGCCGTGCTGGGCGGCCGCGCCACCGTGGGCAAGAACTGCCATATCGGCGCCGGCACCGTGCTGGCAGGCGTTGTGGAGCCCGCCAGCGCCACGCCCGTCATCATCGAGGACGATGTCATGATCGGCGCAAACGCCGTGGTCCTGGAAGGCGTGCGCGTGGGCAAGGGCGCTGTTGTCGCCGCCGGCGCCGTGTGCGTCGAGGACGTCCCCGCCGGCGCCGTCGTGGCCGGTGTCCCCGCCCGCGTCATCAAGATGCGCGACGAGAAGACCGACAGCAAGACCGGCCTGGAAGAGGGCTTACGTCAACTGTAGGGTTACGCGGTTTTACCAAACCGCGTAACTAGCCGACGCTGCAAACGCCCCAGAGCGGCAATCTGACGTTCAGTCGTCGGGCATGACCAAAAGGTCAATGCCCTCCTCTTTCACGTCACCTTGCTCGCTCTGGGGCGTTTTCGCTGACTTATGCTCAACCAGTAGCGAAATTAAGCCCCAAGTAAAAAGGCCGAAGCCCTCATCCGAGGCTTCGGCCTTCGCTTTCTCGCTGCAGGCGTAACGCAACTTATCGATTCTCGATGCTGCCGATGTTTTTGAGTTCGATGGAGATGAGGCCGTTGGGTTCGTTGACGAACTCGATGTACTCGGAGTTCGAACCCATCTCGGCCGGGAAGCTGATCTCGATGCCCGTGTCGGTACGGATCTTGTGGTTGCGCACGGCCGCTCGCTCGACCTGCTTGCGCTCCACGGGCACGCGCTCGGGCACCTTCTCCTCGGTCAGTGCCGCGCGTACGCTTTCCTTGATGACCGGCTCGTCCTCAAAGACCTCATCGACGATATCCCAAGGCGGCAGCTCCTCGTCGTCCTCGACCTTCTCGGCGACGGCGGCCTTGACCTTGGCGAGAGCGACGGCCGTGTTGGCACCGTGCTCCTCGGCGACCTCCTCGACCACGCGCGTCACGGTGTCGATGACTTCCTTGCCCGACACGCCCGTGTCGCACTGCAACAGGCCATCGGGGATGAGCATGCGGTCCTCGCCGGCAATCTTGCGCTTCTTGTCTACGTAGCCGATCTCCATGGTGCTCGCGCGCACGATGGCATAGCTCGGCACCTTCTGCGAGGGGTTCGGCAGGATGGCGTAGTGGCGCGCGATATCGTTGCGCACCTCCCCCTCCTCGCGGCCTACCTCGTGCATAAAGGCCTGCTTGGAGCCCAGGAGCATGACGGCAAACCAGCGGGCATCCTCATCGTCGTCAAAGTCGGCCACGAGCACGTCGGTGGACTCAGCCTTCTCGGCCTTGGTGAGCTCGGAAGAGATGAACTCCGCGATCTGCTGCGACAGATCCACGAACTCGCGCTCGCCAAAGAAATAGCCCTTGAGCTCGCCGCCAAACGCAGAGTTCTCGGCAAACGTGGCGCGTTTATTGTCGGCCGAGGTACGTGCGCGGCGCAGATGCGTGGTCACGAAGTTGCGCACGGTACGGCTCTCGATATCGAGCTCGCGCTGGCTCATAACGTTGACGGCAGAGTCAAAGTCCAGGATATGCAGAATCGCGTGATTGATTTTCATATACGGCATTCCGTTCTAGATTGAATTGAGCACGAACCAGTATAGCGGTCGAGCCCGCCCCAGGCGCATCGAAGATTGGTGCATCGGGGACAGGTTGCTTTGCACCAATGGCTAGCGCAGGAGCTCGGACTGCCATACCTCGAGCTGTTCTGCCAGGCTCTTACCACTAGAAGGCACGCTGAACTCGGGACGTTTGGGCAGCAGCGCACACTTAAGAATTGCCACGATGGTCTGCGAGACAAAGCGTCGCGTATCCTTGTCAAACCCTTGCGCAGCCTGGAGCATCACGGGCAGGCTCTCGCGCAGATTCCCAGTGATATCCGCAAACCGCTCAGCACCCGTAGCCTCAAACACGGAGAACAACGCATCTACAAAACGCTCGCGCTCGCTAGGCGAAACTGCAAGCAGCATCTCGCGAATGGAGCCATCAACGTATCGAGCACCGGCGGACAGGCGCTCACAGTACACGAAGTCGCGACCATCAACCACCCAGCTAAAGGGATTGTGCTGCAGCAGGCTGAACTCGGTGCTCTCAACGATGGCATAGTCCTCCTGCGTCTCGAACATCATGCCAAAGATCGACGACCGAGGTAGCGTCTTGTCGATTCGACCGGATAGGTCGGCGAAGGCGTTGCCGCTCAGAAACTCCTCGACGAAGCCCGGACCATCATGGGAATACGCCCGTTCGATTCGCTCGCGGGCGACATCGGAGCACATCGCCGCACCGTACACCGCAAGGTTTCCACCCTTGGAATGACCTCCGCACAAAAGCGGCCCGCCAATCGCATCCGCCGCCTCGTCCACATAACGTACCGCGGATTCCTGGGCCGGCACAGGACACCGGAACGCCATGTTAAAGTCCTCTTTCCAGCCCACAATCGTGCTGTCGGTCCCCCGGAAGGAAAGATAACTAAACCCCGCCGGAAACCGGAACGCCATGGCTGCAAACTGCTCTGTCGCTACCACATCGCTCACGGCACGATAGCCGCAAACGTGCACGCCACGGTAACGAGGGTTTGCTGCCACGGCCTCCAACAAGGCCCTGCTCCCCTCTGGATCCCACAAGTCGTCAATCATGTCCCGGTAGCACTCGGCACGCAGCAGTTCGCGTACGTCTAGGCCCTGCCAGTTCGTCAGCTCCGCCATATCACCCGGCAAACGCAAATAGGACAACCACGCAAAGACCAGGCTATCCACCGCGCAGAACGGCCTCTCCTCAAACGGATCAAACACCGTCTGGGCATATGTCAAAAAATTAGGCGAATCCGACATGGCGCTCCCATCAACTATGGTGCATTGGGGTCAGGTTACTTTGCACCAAAAAGGCGCCCGGGCCGTGTGGACTCGGACGCCTTCATTGTAGCTTTTCGCTCCAACGAGCTTGATTTAGCAGGAGAAGTCGACGCTGTCGATAATGTCCTTGAGGGCCTTGGCGGAGGCGGTGAGCTCATGCTGCTCGTCATCGTTCAGCGGCACGGGGACGCGACAGACGACGCCGTCGCGGCCAACGACCGTCGGCATGGAGATGGCAAGATCGGACAGGCCATACTCGCCCACCATGAGCGAGGAGACGGGCAGAACGGTCTGCTCATCGCGCATGACGGCGGTGCAGATGCGCTTGACGGCCATGGCGACGCCATAGTAGGTGGCGTGCTTCTTCTCGATGATGGTGTAGGCGGAGTTCTTGACGTCCTCGGCGATGCGCTTCTCGGCAGACTCATGCTCCAGATGACCGTGAAGCTCGCAGAAAGTGTTCAGCGGCACGCCGGCAACCTGGGCGCTGGACCAAGCGACAAACTCAGAGTCGCCGTGCTCACCCATGACATAGGCCTGGACATCGCGCGGGTCAACCTCGACGTGGGCACCAAGCATCTGCTGCAGACGGCCAGTGTCGAGCACGGTGCCGGAGCCGATGACATGGCCCTCGGGCAGGCCGGACATCTTGATGGCGGCATAGGTCAGAACATCGACCGGGTTGGAGACAATGAGCAGAATGCCATCGAAGCCAGACTTCTTAATTTCGGGAATGATGGACTTGAAGATGTTGACGTTCTTGTTGACCAGGTCCAGACGGGTCTCACCGGGCTTCTGGGCAGCGCCAGCGGTGACGACGATCATGGCGGCGTCGGCGACATCGGAATAATCGCCGGCGTAGATCTTCATCGGCTCGGCAAACGTCATGCCGTGCGCGATATCCAGGGCCTCACCCTCGGCGCGGTTCTTGTCCACGTCGATGAGGACCATCTCGGAGAACAGACCGCTCTGCATCAGCGCGAACGCCGAAGACGAACCGACGAAACCGCAGCCGACAATAGCGACCTTCTTCTCGTTAACCATTAGAAACTCCCATCTCTCTCCACAAACAAGCCACCCGGGAACGACCCGAGCGGCTTGTCGTAATCCCAATACATCCAATCGGGACTTTGATTATGCTCCTATTCGCAGCCAAAAATCGACCGTTTACCGAAATTGTTTGCAGGATTCGTAAAATAACTGCACGAAATCGGTTTCGAGCTATTGACGAGTCGAAACAGGTTTCTAATACAGACCCGCCTCGCGGATGGCCTCGACAGCCAAAGCAATCTGATCGGGCGGCAGGACCAGCGCCATGCGCACGTGCCCCTCGCCCGAAGGACCAAAGCTCGCGCCCGGCGTCACCACAACGCCGGCCTTCTCCATGAGCTCCTCGCAAAACGCCATGGAATCGGTGCGACCACCGGGAAGCTTGGCCCACACAAACATAGAGCCATGCGCGTTGGGACGCTCCCAGCCCAGGCCCTCAAGACCGTCGCACAGGGCATCGCGGCGCTCCTGGTACTTCAGACGCTGCGCCTCGACCTCATCGCGCGGACCGTTCAGGCAGGCGATAGCAGCCTTCTGGATCGGGAAGAACATACCAAAGTCGATCTGGCCGCGCAGCTTGGCAAAGGCCGAGACCACATCCTCGCGACCGACCAAAAAGCCGATACGCGCACCGGTGACGTTAAACGACTTGGAGAGCGAGAAGAACTCAACGCCCACCTCGAGCGCGCCGGGATACTGCAAGAAGCTGCCGCCCGGCTCGCCGTCGAACACGATGTCGGAGTATGCGTTGTCGTGAACGATGAGCAGGTCGTGCTCGCGGGCGAAAGCGATGATCTCCTCGTAGACCTCGGGCGTGCCCACCGAGCCCACCGGGTTGGCGGGCAGCGACACAATCATGTACTTGGCACGATCGGCCACCTCGGGATCGATACCCGCCACATAGGGCAGGTAATTGTGCTCCGCCACCAGCGGATAGTACTCGAGCTTGGCATCGGCGATCTTGGCACCTGCCTCAAAGACCGGGTAGCACGGATCGGGAACCAGAATGGTGTCACCCGGATCGAGCAGGGCAAGGCCCAAATGGCCAACGCCCTCCTGCGTGCCGTTGCACGACTGCACCATAGACGGCGTAATGCCCGAAACGCCAAAGCGACGCTCGTAGTAATCGCACACGGCTTGCTTGAGTTCGGGCAGGTCGCGCAGGGCATACTTCCACATCTCGGGGTCCTGGGCCGCTTGCGTGAGCGCCTCGACCACGTGGTCGTACGGCTTAAAGTCGGGCGTGCCCACGCTCATGTTGTAAATGGTCTTGCCCTGAGCCTTCAGCGCAAGCAGTTTGTTGTTGAGCGAGGCGAAGACCTCCGCGCCAAAGCGGTCGAGACGCTGCGATGCCTGCATGGTGCCACCTTTCGATATGAAAAACGCGGCGCTCCGACAAGAGCGCCGCGCGATACGGGCCATCAGATTGCAAAAGTGTAACGCTTGCAACCCCCGCATTGGTTCAATTTAGCCAACCTTAGTCAATTGGATTGAGCGCGTCGATCTGCGCAAGCCACAGTCGCGAGCTGGCGTCACTCGGCATACGCCAATCGCCGCGCGGGCTGAGCGTCACCGAGCCCACCTTGGGACCATCGGGCAGGCAGCTGCGCTTAAACTGCTGGGCAAAGAAGCGACGGCAGAACGTACGCAACCACGTGTGGACAGTCTTGACGTCGTAGGCGCCCTCGAAGCTCTTGAGCGCCATGCGGTAGATCTTGCCCGGCTCAAAGCCAAAACGCAGCAGGTAGTAGAGGAAGTAGTCGTGCAGCTCGTACGGGCCCACCAAATCCTCAGTCTTCTGCGCAATCTCGCCGTCGCCCGTGGGCGGCAGAAGCTCGGGGGACACCGGCGTATCGAGGATATCGAGCAAGACCTCGGCAATACGCCCGCCAAAAACATCAGCGGCATAGCGCACCAGATGGCGCACAAGCGTCTTGGGCACGCTCGCGTTGACGGCGTACATGCTCATGTGGTCGCCGTTGTAGGTAGCCCAGCCGAGCGCCAGCTCCGACAGGTCGCCCGTGCCGATGACAAAACCGCCGGCCTGATTGGCCAGGTCCATCAGAATCTGCGTACGCTCGCGGGCCTGGCTGTTCTCGTAGGTCACGTCCTGGACGGTCGGATCGTGCTCGATGTCCTTAAAATGCTGCTCCACGGCTGCATGGATCGAGACTTCGCGAAAGCTCACGCCTAGGTCGCGAGCGAGCGACTCGGCATTGGACTTGGTGCGGTGCGTCGTGCCAAAGCCGGGCATGGACACGGCCGTGATACCGGTGCGCGGCAGGCCCAAGGCGTCGAACGCACGCACGGTCACGAGGAGCGCCAGCGTGGAATCGAGGCCGCCCGAAAGGCCGATGACGGCCGCCTTGGTGCCCGTATGGGCAAGGCGAGTCTTGAGGCCAGCAGTCTGCAGATTGAGAATAGTCTCGCAGCGCTCGGCCAGATCACCGTGGTCGGCCGGCACAAAAGGCGCGCGAGGGAAAACGCGGTCGATATCGCAGGCATCGCGCAGAACAGGCTCTTTGGCCAGCACGCCCTCAAACGAAAACTCAACGGTCGTGGCCTCCAGCGCATCGTCCGCGCGTGTCCACGTCGTCGAGCGACGGCGCTCAGCAACCAGGCGGTCAAGATCGACGTCGGCGATGGCCATGTCGCAGGTAAGCAGCTTGGTCGCGGCGAGCTTGGAGCCGTTTTCGTAGACGAGGTTCTCACCCGCAAAGACCATATCGGTCGTGGACTCGCCCTCACTCGCGTCCGCATAGGCATAGGCGCAGTACAGGCGCGCACTCTGATTGGAGATAAGGCTGCGGCGGTAGTCTGCCTTACCGATAATCTCATCCGAGGCCGACGGGTTGAGAATCACCGTCGCACCGGCAAGCGCCATCTCGGTCGAAGGGGGCGCCGGCACCCACAGGTCTTCACAGACCTCAACGCCCAGCACCATATCCTCGGCACCTTCATCACAGCAGCGGTAGACAAGCCCCGAACCCAGCGGAACCGGACCCTGACCGGCAAATTCAACCCACACGGGATCCGCAGGCGCTGGAGCAAACCAACGGCGCTCATAGAACTCGCCATAGTTGGGCAGATACTTCTTGGCCGTGAGGCCCAAAAGCTCGCCCGCGCAGCACACGGCGGCGCAGTTGTAGATATTCTCGGCAACTGCAACGGGAAGACCGATGGTAAAGACGACCGGCAACTCACGGGTTTCATCGAGGATGTGCACAAGTGCCGCCTCGCAGGCATGCAGCAGTGTGCGGTTATGGAACAGGTCAGCCGCGGTATAGCCGGTCAGGTTAAGCTCGGGCAGCACCAACGCACGAACGCCACGCTCGGCGGCTTCGCGAACAGCCGTCAGCGCAACTTCGGCATTGCCCTCGACATCGGCCACGCGAATCTGCGGCGACGCCGCCGCCACGCGCAAAAAGCCATCGTTCTTAACTTGACCGTTTAGAAAATCGTTCATGCGAGCTCCAACACATCCGTTTAGCCGCAACGAGCGGCGGCGATAAAGTCCGCCTCCATTGTACTGTCAAGTTCAATCAGCGCTGGTGGGGCAGACTCATGATAAAAATTGAAAAGAGAAGTCAGAATGGCGTTTAGCAGTAGAACGAGATCTCGTCCACAAGGAAAAATGCCTTCCATTTAGAGCAAATCAATTCATGCTGAGCGGCGATAATTTCACAGAGGTCGTCAAGCGTGCTCCGGGGAATCTTCGCTTTGTTATTAGCGACAATGCAACCTCCCCTGCGAGTCAGCCAGATTTTGGCCGAGTTATCTGAAGGCGCTCCCTTGCAAACATGGACATGGATTGGCTCGCCCGCTTCGTTGGACCAAAAGAAGACCCTATAGCCGCCAATAAGAAAAAGGCTAGGCAACTTTAGCTCCTCCGTTTGCGGCGTAGCGATACAGTAGATGGGCGTTATTGCTCAGAAAAGTCTCAAATCCTCGCTTCTCCTCGTCGGTGAAACGCCCTTCCCACATAGTCCAATTGTAAGAAGGCAGCTCGCAACGAGCGGAGTCGAAACCCTCTGCCGTCGGTCGTTCAAAATGCACGATGACCTTTTCGATATCGCCATCTGTGATCAGGTCAGAATGAATGACCTCGGTACCATCTTCGAATGTCATATACGGGTACATCACGTAAACCACCTCGCAATCATTAATTCAGTTTAGCATCAAGCTAGTGCACCAATGATAGCAAGCCCCCTTGATGAGTTGATGGCATCTGTTGCCAGCACGATCGACGGCGGTCCGGATTGTTGGGCCCCGGCCATAATCGACCGCCACGAAGCGTTCATCCGCAGGTGCGTGGCATAGCGCCTAGAACACTAGCTGAGACAAGGACACTATCGCTGGCATAGTGAACATAGACAGAAGGGTGGTAACACAGACTGTTCCACATGCATATCGATAGTCCTTATTATGCTGCTGGGCAAAGATAGCTACATTCGCGCCGGTGGGGGTCGCAGCCGCAATCAGCAGCGCCATCTTAATTGACCTATCACATGGAAAGAGACATAGGAACAGGAGCGAAAGAATCGGAATGACAAGCAGCCTGACCGATGAGACGGCAAACAAGCTTTTCGCCCTCAGGAGCGCCATCAAATCAGACTGAGCAAGATAGATACCGAGAGTCATCATTGCTAGCGGAGTGTTGAGCCCCGAGATATACGAAAGCACTGACTGTGCCAGAGGGACCGTTGGGACACGAAGGATAAAAATCAAGAAACCGCCCAATAAAGCCATGACCATTGGACTTGTCAGGATCGCTTTAGGACTCATACATTTTTTAGACCCCGACAGCAGATACTGCCCGTATGTCCATTGCATGGCATTGAGAAGAGCGATCATGCACGTGATGAAAAACACGGCATCTTTTCCAAGCGCCGCTTCAACAAGGGGTATTCCCACAAATCCAGCATTCGAGAATGCCGCAGCAAAAATGTCGATGGGACGGCCCCTGAACAACAGGCGGGCAACAACGCAAGCGAGCAACAACATCGCCGCCGACAGCATTAAGGTCATTCCCAACTCATACATCCTCTGAAACGAATACTCGATCCAAAATGATTTGAGAATGATTGCGGGAATCACAAGGTTGATGAGCAACTTTCCGAATTCTATTGCAGCCTGCTCGCTCAATATGCCCAAGCGGTTTAGAGCGTAGCCCATTCCCATGAGCAAAAACATGATAAGGACTTGTTGGATGAGAGGTTCAATGATTGACACAATACATGCTCCGTATAATCCTGACCGGTTCATCTACCACGATGGTCTATAGCGCCTGCTATAGCGCGGCACCGACCGCCTGAATGATTCGCGCAACGAACGCATCGGCAACCCCGCGCGGCGTTCGCGAGTTGTAGGTTTCAAAATACTTGCCGTAGTCTTCCTGAGGCACAAGGTAGTTGCAGTACGTGTTCGCATAGCCGATAACAAAGACGTTGTATTGGCTAAACGCCCTCTTAAAATCCAAGCCTAATGTGCTACACGTATCGCATGGCATCGTGATAAAAATGCAGTTACCAATTACCGCAAACTGGCTCGGAAGCTCAAGCTCGATTTTCCCCATCGAGAGCTTAAGCTGTTGCCGCTTAAGGAGAAAGTCTCGCATCGGGCTCGCATCCATAGCCTCTATCCGATTGGTCATCTCGATCCAATCCGGATCTGTTTTTGCATCGTAGACACTCTTCATGCTGATAGAGCCCCAACGCGGGGTATCAACTCTGAGTGCCGCGCGCTCACGCTTGGATTCAATTTGAGCGCAAAGTTCGTTAGCCGTACGCTCGAGTTCGGCAACTCCCTCCCCTTGCCGATAGAAACGCGTCGACACATCCCCGCACGTTCCGTTGACGCAAAGTACAGGACAGCCATATTTCCTCTCCAAACGCTGCCTGACATGCCCAATCAAATCAGCAGAGAGGACGGCGCTTTTCCCATTAAGGATGGTAGGATGAGCGGACATGAACAGCATTTTTCCAATTGGGCGACCACCTTGAGCGTCCTCAAACGAGAAAATACTTACCTGTTTATCGGCCGGACCGCCCTGAACATTTCGATTCCCGTACAGTCCCTCGATGCCTAACATCTCCATCGATACGGTCGCCTTCGACCTGGACGCCCATGCAGATACCGCCGCCTCGGTAGCCAAGCCAATCAAATCACTCGTCAATTCGGTTTCAGGTAACGTGTCCTCGTAGGCAAGCTTAAAATAGCATGGTGCAGAATGGGTATGAATGCATGCGACGACGATATTGCTCGAATCGATGCCCGTTTTTGACGATACGGCGTTCTTGACCGAAAGGGAAAAATCTTTCGACACCATTATTGAATCGAGCTCGATAAGAATAAACGGGACAAGATCAACACAGACAGCGCTAGCGTTGACCTCAATAGGATCAAGAACATCCGTCCAGGCACCTTTTCTGTTGTAGCCGCCCATGCGGCAAGGAGACTGGGGTGTTACGTCAATCTTCGAGATTCCAAACTCTATGTTCATTCCAACTCCAACTCTTCGCGGCACACGCCGCCCAAACATCGGAAATAGAAATACAAAAAGAGAAGGGCGTCATGGACGCCCTTCCAATGCGTCCTGTCACACGCAGGCCGTAGAAAACTTAACGCTCGGAAACGGGACCATTCTCGAGCTCATCCGCCGTAAAGCCCAGGAAATACGTGCCCAAGGCGCTCACAAGGAAGCCTGCACCAGCAGCGATTCCAAAGTTGATGAGATTCTGGGTCCCGCCGCCCGCAAACGCGAGGAACTCCAAGAAGTTGGATGCCGCGCCGGCAGTATAAACCGTGGCTCCGAGAGCGATTGCAAGCGCACCGGCAACAAAGGATCCGATAATCTTCCAGACAAACACGCGGCGATAGCGCAGCATCATGCCGTAGATGAAAGGCTCGCCGACGCCTCCGACAATGTTTGCGACCAAATAGCCGAATGCCATGCTCTTCTCGTCTTTATCGCACAGCTTGAGCCAGGTCGCCACCTCGCAGCCGAAGGTCGCCCAAAGGCTAACGCCCGTCGCAACCAAAACAAAGCTGTCGGTTCCCACAGTCATATAGTTAGCGATGGCAATCATCGCAACCGCCACATGCATGCCGGTAATAATCATTGGGCACCAAAGACCCGCCAGAATACCTCCTCCGAGGATGGCGGCGATACCACCGGAAGTACCAAGGAACTCAAAACCGGCGGCGAGGGCATTACCGGCCCATGAACCAACAGGGGCGAGAGCGCAGAGAGACACAGGAACAGCGACGACCATGGTAAGGAAAGGCGCGAAAACCGTTGAAAGGGTATCTGGCACATATTTGCGGAAGAAGCGCTCGATATAACTCATCGCCCACACGGACAGAAGAATGGGAAGGACCGTCTTTGTGTAGTTTGCGGCGACGCAAGGAATGCCATAAACGGAGAACTGAGCTCCATCGGTCGCAAGCTGAATCATGGTCGGGTCGATAAGAATGCCGCCCATAAAGGCACCGAGGACAGGCGTTACGCCAATGTTCTTAGCCGCATTATAGCCAAGGTAGATGGGGATAAAATAGAACGCTGCGTCATAAACCATGTTCATCAGAACATAAAGGTCGCTTGTGTCGGACAGCACGCCCGCCATCGTAGGTCCCAGCACCACCGCTACGGTCTTGAACAGGCCAGCACACATTAGGACGGGGATCATAGGCACCATGGAGCTTGACAGGTAGTTGAGGATGTTATTGCCAATAACCTTAGGTGTGAGCTTCTGCTTAGGAGCATCAAGGTTCTCGTCGATGGCGTCCTGCTTGGCAAAGCCGCCGATCTTGCAGAGCTCGTCATAAACCTTGGGCACGTTTTGGCCCACGATTACCTGGAACTGCCCTCCGGAGATTTGAGCACCCAACACACCGCCAATCTTCTTCACTTCTTTGATATCGGGGGCATCGATATCTTTGAGGTTAAAACGCAGGCGCGTCATACAGTGCGCAACAAACGTCACGTTCTCCTTGCCACCGACGGCCTCGAGCACGTCCGCGGCGATTTTCTTATTGTCAGTCATAGCTGAACTCCCTTGCTTTTCTGTCTTCCCGTTTGCGCACACGCGAAGAACCGATTACGGCAGGCCTGACACGAGGCAAATCGAGAAAAGCAAGAAGAAGACAAAAACAGAAGAGCCCCAAAGCACAAAGCGGACAGGGAACTGTCTACGTCATGCTTCGAGGCTCTTCTCGAATAACACCTTATGTGACTACGAAACTACATCCAACAGATGCTTTTACGAAAGTCGAAACCGGCAAACGGTCGAATTTCGGCGATGAGCGGTCAATCAGGACCTGGATCCCGCGCAGACGCGATTGACATGGAGCATCAGGTAGACCTTCTCTTCATCGGCGAGCGCGGCGTCAAAGCGTTCTTCGATAAGCGCGGCCATGCGGTCGACGCACACGGCCACATCGGGATGCTGCTCGCAAAGCGGCCCATAGAGCGCACCGTTCTCCGTGTTGAGGGGCTCTCCTGTCTGCACGCGCTCCAGCAGGTAGCGCACGTGTGTGGCATAGCGGCAAAAGTCAAAGCCGTCGCGGTCCACACAAACCCCCAGCTCGGACTCGATGATCTTGGTGAAGTTCTCGAGCATCACCTCGTCCTTACGCACCGTATTGGATTTGGCCTTTGAAGACGAGGCGACCACGCTGTTGACGATGCAGAGCGCGATACCGCTCGCCTCCCCCCGCGGCATCTTAACGTTGAAGCCGCGATTGATGCCCTCGAGCGCGAACTGGGCGATCTTGTACTCGATGGGGTACATCTGCTGCACGTCATAGGAAAGCGGCATCTGCACAAACATATGCTCGCGGCAGCGCTTGATGGCAAAAGCGATATGGTCGGCCATGGTAAAGGGAAGGTTTGCCGAGAGCTCGCGCGAGATGTTGGAGCGAGCGATATCGGCAATCTGGGCGGAGAACTCCATCACCTGAGGATCGATCTCGTCGAGCAGCGCTAGGTAGCGCGAGTCGACACCGTAGAAGGTTCGCTCGATCTTATCGAGTGTGACCTCATCGGGGCCATTGGGAAACCCGATACCGCGGCCAATTGCCACGAGTTCACGGCCCTTGGCGTTTACGCAGATAACCGTATTGTTGTTGATCCGCTTAAGTATTTTCATGACGCTCCCTACCCGGCGCAAGCAACAGCGCCGCGAGCCCGATTATTCCACGGGATTTCAAATCCGGTCAACCTTCCTTTCGACATCCGAACGATTCGCCCCGTCTTCATTCGATCAGCCTGAGAAGAAGTTTCGCGCTTTGGTGAGTTGATGGTGTTGCGGGCGAATCCATCTCCGGTTCACACCGACTGGGTACCCTGAGGGCTGAACAACCTGTCGCAGCACTAAACGAACCGGGAGGACCCCGTATGACGACTGAATATACCGACGCGCCGCGCACGCGCGTCATGACGCCGGCATCGCTCAACAACGGCGTGCACGAGAACCATTCCATCGGACAGACCATGGCCATCGCACCCAAAAAGGGCCTGTTTGACGACATTTCCATTCCCCAGATCATCGCCGGCGCCGCAGCTGCCGCCACGAGCGTCGCGCTTGCCTCCAAGATTGGTATCGCTGGTTCAGTAATTGGCGCCGCCGTGAGCTCGGTCATCACCGTTGTGTCCTCGCAGGTCTACCGCCACTTTATCTCTGCCAGCGCCGAAGCAATCAAGGGCACGCATGCCGCTGTCGACTACCCTGCCGGCGCCTACGAGCCCGTTGAACCCAATGTCGAGGAGCACCTAGGTGGCGCCGCGACCACGCAGGAGATGCGTCAGGTTGCAGGTCGCGCGACCACGGCGCGCGTCGCCCCCAACAGCCTGCGCGCCAAGGCAGCGGCAGAGCGCAGCCAGACGCAAAAGAAGGTCATCGTCTTCTCGATCGCCATCGCCATCGTCGCGGTCATCGCCTGCGCCGGCGCCATCCTTATCACCACTGCCGGTGAGGGTCTGGGCGAGCGTCCCGAGCCAATCCTGTCGTCGCGCACGACCGAGAGCGATGCAAATGGCAACACCCAGTCGCAGGATCAGCAGGCACAGACGGACGACACGCAAGACAGTTCTGCCTCTGCCAATTCGTCCTCGAACACCCAAAACCAATCGCAGGGCACCGATTCCTCTACGGCCAACAGCGGTACGCAATCCGGCACGACCGACTCAAGCCAAACGACTGACAGCTCGCAGCCGAGCACGGGCGACCAGACGAGCGGCAATACATCGGGCACAGGATCTACCGACAACAGCAGCACTAACAGCTCGGGCGGCACCACATCGGGCACAACATCTGACAGTTCAAGCCAAGGCACGACATCGGGCAACTAGGCACTGCATCCTCAGATAGGCAACCTGTACAACGGGCGCGAATCGACAGCGGTTCGCGCCCGTTTGCCTTGGGCGACGAGATGGCAAGGCCTGTGCGATGGTAAGATGCTTTGGTGTGTAAAGAGGAGATTTGCCATGAGCAAGACAATAGTTAAGCCCACGCTATCGCTGGGCAACCACATCTATCTGTATCGTCTGCTGCGCGATGCAATCGGATGCGGCAAGCAAACGTTTATGACGCAGGTCGAGGAGGCGCTCGCCACCGGCGACATGGCCGCTTACGACCTAGGCTTTGAGTCCACGCGCGAGCTGCTCGAGGAGCTCGACGACTGCATTAAGCTGACCGTCTTTAAGGGCGGTCGCCTGTATGCCACCGTCATCGCCAACGAGGCCTGGGATACCGCCCTTGCCAAAGGCGAGGACAAGCCCAAGGCTGCCAAGGGTGCCAAGCAGTCCTATAAAAAGAAAAAGCGCGGCGAGAAGGACCTCAAGGCTGTACGCCCCAAGCACGTTAAGCGTCCCGAACCAGAAGCCGCGGTTGAAGCTGTGCCGGAGCCCGAGCCCGAAACAGAGATCGAAGTCGCTATTGAGGTGGCAGCAGAAGCCGAAACCGAAATCGCCGCCATGACCGATCCCGAAGTCATGTCAGAACAGGAAGCCGCTGCGGAGCTCAACGAGGCTCCCAAGTCGACAACCGAAGAAGCCGCTGACCAATCCGAGACGCCCGCGTTCCAAAACAGCGATGTCTTTGGCGACGAGGCCGAGGACAATCAACCCGACGAGTCCGCCGATCAAGACGCTACTGAGTCGACGCCGGAACCCGAGACGCCGCAGCCTGCCATCTCGCTTACGGTCGTCTATGACCCCGAGAACGCCAACGCTGGCATCACCACCATGGCATCCACGCCCATCGAGGCAAAGTCGAGCGTCGAGAATGAGAACGCGACGCAGGTTGAGGTTGAAACCGCAGTTGCAGACGCACCCGTCACCGTGAAGCCCGCAGATTCCGAGATCAAGCCGAAAGTAACGCCGGAGCCCGCACCCGTCATCGAATCCATGCCCGCCGCCGCTTGCGACCAAATACCCGCATCCGCACCGGCTTCGCTACCCGCAGCGGCCCCAGCCCCCGCACCTGCAGCGCCCGCCATCCCCAAGGACTTCCCCGTCGATTTCGCAACCGAGGTCTTCTGCCCCGGCCCGCTTCTGCACCAGTTGTCGACCTATCTCCCCTACGGCGCCGACACGCTCGGCATCGTCGGCGAGTACTACTGGATCGCCCGCGAGCGCGGTACCATCGAGGCCGCGCGAAACCGCGCAAGCTTCCCCCTGCGCTACACGCAGGCCGGCGAGCGCCACGAAGTCACCGTGCGCATCCGCCGCAACACCACCGGCGGTCTCGGAGCCACCTGGGCCATCGATAAAGTCGAACCTTCTACCAAGTAACAAAAAGGGACGATAACCCTCAAGGTTATCGTCCCTTTCTCATTAGGTCACCTGAGCTCGACTAATCGCGCGTCAGCTTGCGGTGAATACGATGCGGCTGGGCTGCGTCCTCGCCCAGGCGCTCGATGCGGTTGGCCTGATAGGCCTCGAAGTTGCCCTCGAACCAATACCAGTTGCCCGGGTTCTCGTCGGTGCCCTCCCACGCCAGGATGTGCGTGGCAACGCGGTCTAGGAACATACGGTCGTGGCTAATGACCACCGAGCAGCCCGGGAACTCGAGCAGCGCCGCTTCGAGCGAGGACAGCGTCTCGACGTCGAGGTCGTTCGTGGGCTCGTCGAGGAGCAGCAGGTTGCCGCCCTGCTTGAGCGTGAGCGCCAAGTTCAGACGGTTGCGCTCGCCACCGGAGAGTACGCCGGCGCGCTTCTGCTGGTCCTGGCCCTTAAAGCCAAAGCTCGCCACGTACGCGCGGCTCGGAACCTCGGTCTCGCCGACCATCATGTGGTCCAGGCCGTCCGAGACGACCTCCCATAGGTTCTTATCGGGGTCGATGCCGGAACGGTTCTGGTCGACGTAAGAAATCTTGACGGTCTCGCCCACCTCGAGCTCGCCCGAAGTCAACGGCTCCAAACCCACGATGGTCTTGAAGAGCGTGGTCTTGCCGACACCGTTGGGGCCGATGACGCCCACGATGCCGTTACGCGGCAGGGTGAATGAAAGGTCGTCGATGAGCACGCGGCCATCGAACTCCTTGTGCAGGTGATGGGCCTCGAGCACCTTGTTGCCCAGACGCGGGCCCACAGGGATGCGGATGTCGGTCCAGTCGAGCTTCTGGCTTGCGCGGGCCTCGGCCTCCATCTCCTCGTAGCGAGCCAGACGGGCCTTGTTCTTGGCCTGGCGAGCCTTGGGCGAGCTGCGTACCCACTCGAGCTCGGCCTCCATGCGCTTGGCGAGCTTGGCATCGCGGTTGCCCTGCGCCTCAATACGCGCGGCCTTGGTCTCCAGATACGTGGAGTAGTTGCCCTTGTAGGGATAAAGGTGGCCGCGGTCGACCTCGCAGATCCACTCGGCAACGTTATCCAGGAAGTAGCGATCGTGCGTGACGGCAAGCACCGCGCCCTGGTAGTTGTGCAGGAAGTGCTCGAGCCACAGGATCGACTCGGCGTCCAAGTGGTTGGTGGGCTCGTCGAGCAGCAACAGGTCGGGAGCCTCGAGCAGCAGTTTGCACAGCGCCACGCGACGACGCTCGCCGCCGGAGAGCACGTTAACCGGCATGTCGGAATCGGGCAGCTGCAAGGCGTCCATGGCCTGGCCGAGCTTGGAATCGATATCCCAGCCGTCGGCGGTATCAATCTCGTCCTGGAGCTTGCCCATCTCGGCCATGAGGGCGTCCATGTCGCAATCCGGGTCGCACATCTCCTCGCCGATCTTATTGAAGCGATCGACCTTGGCGATCATATCGCCAAACGCCATGCGCACGTTCTCGATAACGGTCTTGTCGTCGTCGAGCGGCGGTTCCTGCTGCAGGATACCCACGGTGTAGCCGGGGGTGAGCCTGGCATCGCCGTTTGAGACCTCCTCGATACCGGCCATGATCTTGAGCAGGGTCGACTTGCCCATGCCGTTGGGGCCCACGACACCGATCTTGGCACCGGGGTAGAAGCTCAGGGTCACGTCGTCAAGGATTACCTTGTCGCCATGGGCCTTGCGAGCCTGATACATCTGGTAGATAAACTCCGCCATTTGCCTGTTTTATCCTTTCTACCTGCTGTTTCCCTATTCTTGTTTCGCTTTAGTGGAAACGAAATGAGGAAATCAGCTCTGAAACTTAACGAAAAAGGGGCATGGTTGCCCACGCCCCTAATACTACCTGGGAAAAGTCCCCCAGAACATACTATGAACTGCGTACGCTAGTTTTCCGCAACCTTAGCGAACGGCTCGCTGCGATTTACGCCACAGCAGATACGAGTAGACGTAGACGGCTCCGACCGAACCAAACGCCAGCACCGCAATCACCGCGGCGACGACTTCACTCGAAAGCACGCTACCCGCCACGCCCATCACAATCAAACCAACACCCAGCACCATAAAGCAAGCACCGCCAAAGCGCTGTGTGCGGCGCCAGTTCTCGGGATCGGCAAGCGCCCAAGGCGTCTTGATACCGAGCGTATAGTTCTGCTTCACACGCGGCAAGTAGTTGCCTACGCCGATGAACAGCAAACCGATAGCACCGGAAATCAGCACGTTGACCGAACCGACCGCCGGCACCACGCCCCAGACCGTAAGCTCACCCAACCAGCTTATGGCACACATGAACAAGGTGAAGGCGATTACGAAGCCCTGATAGAACTTGCCCGAGGTTCGATATGCCTCACCTTTGGGGTCAATGCGTGGCACCACGTAGAACATTGCAAGAAGTGCCAGAGGCAGCACGCCGAGCGCGGAGGCCATCCAGCTAGGGCCCCAACCGTCGACGGCGCCGTTCGCTCCCCAGTGCGTGGGAATCTGTGCAGGCAAGCTCGGCATCACCATAAGGTGCGCCGCGACATTAATAGCGCAGACCACAACAAGCATGGCCCATACACGCGGCGATACCCCCGTGGCGTGAATGCCCTTGTTTTCGTTATTCATCCTCATCACCTTCAGTGTCTGTAAAGCCCATAAACCAGCCAATCAAGTCCTGCATGACGGTGGTGTTTAAGCTGTAAACGATGTTTTGGCCATGGCGCTCGTCGGTCACCAACCCGGCGTTTTTGAGCGTCGCCAAATGATGGCTGAGCGACGGCTTGCTAATGTCAAAATGCTCGGCAAGCTCCCCGGCCGTGCAATTGCCCTCGCGCAGTAGCTCCAAAATGCGTCGCCGTGTAGGATCGGCAAGCGCCTTAAAACCCTCTCCCGGCATAGAACCTCCTCTCACTATCTCTCACGACGCGCACACTATACTCGTTATTTAGATGTTTGTCTAATTATCTAATTTGATACTACGTATAGAACATGCGTTCGTTTTTAGATACAATGGGCCAAGAAGCAGATGGATCAGCTCCCTCTTACCAAGAAGGAGATGGACTATGAGTATTGACGATGTCCTGACGTTGTTGTTGCTTGTAATCGCGGCTGTGGAGCTCGGCATCCACATTGGAGGTCGAATGAAATAGCCGCCCCCGCGTAATGCGAAGACGGCCACTTCTCACGCTACAAACGTGTTTGGGAGTTGGCTAACCCGCTGCAACGGGTGCCATCTGCTTCATCTTATGCGAATCCCTGCCTCATTTCAACAAGCCCCTAAGGCTCAAATGGAATCGCGATAATACCTATAATGGCGATAGCTAAAACACGATTCGCTTCCCCATCGGAGGATGTCTATGACCGAAACTGCTGCACTCGTCGAGACACGCGACACCAAGCTCGAGATCATCATGGGCCGCGAGGCACTCGATAAGCTCGCCGATGCTACGGTGCTGGTGCTCGGCTGCGGAGGCGTGGGCTCCAACTGCTGCGAGGCACTCGCCCGCGGCGGCATCGGACATTTTGTGATTCTGGACAAGGACATCATCGCGCCCAGCAATATCAATCGCCAGGCCATCGCCTTTCACAGCACCATCGGCAAGCGCAAGGTCGATGTTATGGAAGCCATGATTCGCGATATCAATCCCGCTGCCACCGTTATCAAGCGCACCGAATACCTGTTGAGCGATAACATCGATGATTTCTTTGCGAGCGTTTTGGAGCAGACGGACGGCAAGCTCGACTACGTCGTCGACGCCATCGACACCATCTCGGCCAAGCTCACCATTGCCAAATATGCTCAGGACCACGGCATTCGTTTGGTTAGTTCCATGGGCGGGGCCAACAAGCTCCACCCCGAATGCCTGCGTTTTGCCGACATCTTTGACACCGTGCGCGATCCTATGAGCCGCATCATGCGCAAAGAGTGCAAAAAGCGTGGCATCAAGAGCCTTCACGTGCTGTTTAGCTGCGAGGAATCGGTAAAGACCCAGCCTCGCGACCCTTCCAACATCCACGAGCGTACCGAGTTGGGAACCGCGAGCTTTATGCCGCCCATCATGGGCCAGATGATCGCCGGCGAGGTTATCCGAGAGATCAGCGGACGCGGCACCGAGCACGTGCGCGCCGACGGCCAGCGCTTGGACTAGCAGGGATGCCGCGATGGAGCCGCAGTTGTTTGATGCACACTGTCATCTTGATTTGATGGCCTGCCCGGATACCGTTGCCGATGAGACGACGGCACTGGGCCTGGGTCTATTTGACTGCGGCGTCGACCCACGCGACTTCGCGGCAGCAAAAACACGCGCCAGTCACCACCCGAACATCATCGCGGGCGTCGGCCTCCATCCCTGGTGGCTCGCCGACGGCCGATGCAGCGCTACCGAAATCGACCTGCTTTGCGAAGTCGCTGCACAAGAACGCTTGATCGGCGAGGTCGGGCTCGACTTTTCCGCTCGTTTTGCCGGAAGCGAGCCGCTACAAGTACAGGCATTTGACCGGCTCTGCGATGCACTCGCGCAGCACCCTCTTGCCGGGCGCGTGATATCAATTCACGCTGTTCGTTCGGCAGGAACCGTACTGGACGCCCTTGAGTCATATGGATTACTCACCCCAAGCCCCAACTCCCCCGCCATCATCTTTCACTGGTTTAGCGGCACCTCGGACGAACTCGTCCGCGCGCGCGATGCAGGCTGCTATTTTTCCGTCAGCGAGCGCATGCTCGCCACCAAGCGCGGTCGTGAATACGCCCGACAGATTCCACTCGACCGCCTGCTGTTCGAAACCGACGCTCCGGCCGAGCCGCAAGCGGATACAAGCGCACGGCAGCTCAACGCATCGCTAAAAAGCGTCTCCCGGCGCATCGCCGAACTTAAAAACTGCGCTGTGGAGAGGTCGAATCGATTGCTTTGGGGAATTCGCACTCCATTTTTGACTTCCGCTGACCCCGGTGGGCAAAAAATGCCAAATATGAGTACTGTTGCAAAGCTAGTCACATTATTTTGCAACAAATTAGCGCCTTGTTAATGTACATCAGTTCATTAACAAGGCGCTTTAACATGGGCAAAGCCATATCAAGCAGGCTTAAATCATCCCCAGACACTCAACTAGGGTCTCAAAGGCTTGATTTTGCTGTTACCAAAATAGTGACAGTACTCATATTTGGCATTTTTTGCCCACTCGCTCCCAGAAAGGCCACAAAGACCCCCTAAGAAAGCTCAAGCAGTTCCGGCAGCTGGTCGATGATCTTGTCCGCGGCATCCTGGCTAAAGCCAAACCGCTCCTCGCGCTTGGCAATCACCGTTAACCCCGCGCGTTTGCCGGCAGTGATACCAGGCACCGAATCCTCAACGCAGCAGCAACGGTCCGCAGGCAGCCCCAACAGATCCAGCGCATGCAGGTAGATGTCGGGCTCGGGCTTACTCTCCTTAAACTGCTCGCCGCTCACCACGTACTCAAAGGCGTCCGACAGTCCGCATGCATGGAGCACCTCTTCGATGCTGACCATGGGAGACGAACTCGCCAGCGCCACACGGACGCCGCGGCGCGGCAGCTCTCGAATCGTATCAACGGCACCCGGGTTGATCAAAGCCTGATAGTCGCGCGGGCGCTTATGCGCCCACTCGTCCCAACGGGCCAACGCTTCCTCGCCAGTGAAATGCCCCCTACCGGCGCGCTCAAACCAATCGACCAGCATATGCAGGAAGAACTGATGTGAGGTGCCAACCTGCCCGTTTAGCTCCTCTTGGGTTAGATTCAGCCCAAGCTCCTTGGCAAACGCGGCAGTCTCCCCCAGGTAGTAATACTCGGTATCGACGATGACGCCGTCCATGTCAAAGATAACGGCGTCGAACGGAAATGCGGACACGGCACCCTCCCTAACAAAAGGGCGCCTGTAAGCAGGCGCCCGAACCATGCATTATCGGCGATTCTAGCCCAGTAGCTTATCGAGTGCCACCGCGATACCGTCTTCGTTGTTGCCGGCAGTCACCATCTGGGCCACAGCCTTGACCTCGTCGACGGCGTTACCCATGGCAACACCGGTACCCGCCCACTCAATCATGGACTTGTCGTTCTGGCCGTCGCCAAACGATACGACCTCACTGGCATCGATGCCCAGCTTGGACAGGGCACCCTCGAGCGCACGGGCCTTGTCGATACCGGGCGCCGTGTACTCAAAGTACCAGTCGGCCGTAAACATGCCCGAAAGCGTCTGCTTAAAGGGCGCATACATCTCCTCGTAATGCGCCTGCAGGTACGCGGGGTCGCCCGCGGTGAGCAACTTGTCTACCGGATAGGCGTCTGCCACCTCGTGAAGACTCTCGACCTCGCGGATCTTAAGGTCGCAGGCATCGCGCTCGTATTTGACGATGTTTTTCTGCGAGCCGTCAGGCAGCGTGATCATGCAATGGTACGAGTCCTCGACGTGCAAATCGCGACCGAGCGAAATCATAGGGATCACGTCGAAATTGCGCAGATGATCAATCAGACGGTGCAGCTCGTCAGCCGGCATGGCCTGGTCAAAAAGGACCTCATCGGTCTGAGCGTCGACCACATGCGCGCCATTAAAGGCAACTAGCAGACCGTCATGGTTTTGAAGGTCGAGCTCCTGCGCCAAGGCGTGCAACCCCCATGCGGGACGGCCCGAAGCCAAGATGAGCTTAATGCCCGACTCCTGCGTCGCGAGCAGCTTCTCGCGCGTACGCGGGCTGATGACCTTTTGGTCGTTGGTGAGCGTACCGTCGATATCCATTGCGATGGCTTTGATTGCCATATATGCCTCCCTGTCATTGAACAACCTTGTCTGAGCCATCATACAGAACACCCACGGCGGCGCTGTTTGCAACGGGAAAAATGTCATATTGTCCCAAACATGAACGGCGCGCCTTCGACGATTGCGATGCCCGTCGAGGCGCCTCCCAATACATTCCATCCTATCCAAATAGCAAGGGGCCCGTATCCCAACGGATACGGGCCCCTTTCAGCCATAAGCCAACTCAGCCGTAAAGACTACTTGCGATGAGCGCGATAGAACTCGATGAGCGCCTGGGTCGAAGCGTCCTGCTCGGCCTTGGCGGCGTCGTCGTGGAAGGCCGGGGTGATCTGCTTGGCAAGCTGCTTGCCCAGCTCGACGCCCCACTGGTCGTAGGAGTCGATGCCCCAGACCGTGCCCTCGACAAACGTAATGTGCTCGTACAGGGCGATGAGCTCGCCAAGCGCGAACGGGGTCAGCGTGTCACCGAAGATCGAGGTCGTCGGGCGGTTGCCCTCAAAGCAACGAGCCGGGACGATCTGTTCGGGCGTGCCCTCGGCACGAACCTCGTCGGCTGTCTTGCCAAAGGCGAGTGCCTTGGTCTGGGCCAGGAAGTTGCCCAGGAACAGCTCGTGCACGTCCTGGCCGCTGTCGGTCGCAGGGTTGGCGGTATTGGCGAAGGCGATGAAATCGGCCGGAACCACCACGGTGCCCTGGTGCAGCAGCTGGTAGAAGGCGTGCTGGCCGTTGGTGCCGGGCTCGCCCCAGAAGATCTCACCGGTGTCGGAGGTCACGGCGCTGCCGTCCCAGCGGACATGCTTGCCGTTGGACTCCATGGTGAGCTGCTGCAGGTAGGCCGGGAAACGATGCAGGTACTGGCAGTACGGCAGCACGGCGTGGCTCTTGGAACCGAAGAAGTTGACGTACCAGACGTTGAGCAGACCCATCAGCGCGACGGCGTTGTTCTCGAGCGGCGTGTTGCAGAAGTACTCGTCGATGGCGTGGAAGCCCTCGAGGAACTGCTGGAAGCGCTCGGGGCCGAGCACGACGATCAGCGACAGACCCACGGCGGAGTCGACGGAATAGCGGCCGCCGACCCAGTTCCAAAAACCGAAGGCGTTGGCGGGGTCGATACCGAAGGCCTCGACCTTTTCGAGCGCGGTGGAAACGGCAACGAAGTGCTTTGCCACGGCCTCGGCGTTCTGCTCATCGGAGCCATCGATGGCGCCCTGAGCCTTGAGCTGCTCGAGCATCCAGGTCTTGACCTCGCGGGCGTTGGTGAGGGTCTCGAGCGTGGTGAAGGTCTTGGAGACGATGATCACGAGCGTGGTCTCGGGATCCAGACCCTTGAGCTTCTCGGCCTGGTCGTTGGGATCGATGTTGGAGATATAGCGGCAATCGATACCGGCGTCGGCATAGGGACGCAGGGCCTCGTAAGCCATGACCGGGCCCAGATCGGAGCCGCCGATGCCGATGGACACCAGGTGCTCGATCTTTTTGCCGGTAACACCCTTCCACTCACCGGAGCGCACGCGCTCGGCGAAGGCATACATGCGGTCGAGAACCTCGTGCACGTCGGCGACGACGTCCTGGCCGTCGACGATGAGCTGGCCCTTCTCGCTTGCCGGGCGGCGCAGCGCGGTGTGCAGGACGGCGCGGTCCTCGGTGGTGTTGATGTGCTCGCCGGAGAACATGGCGTCGCGGCGCTCCTCGAGCTTCACCTCGCGGGCAAGATCGCACAGCAGCTTGACGGTCTCATCAGTCACCAGGTTCTTGGACAGGTCGAAGTGCAGGTCACCGGCGTCAAAGCTCAGCTTGTTCACGCGCTCGGCATCGGCGGCGAACCAGGCCTTGAGGTCGATACCCTCGGCCTCGAGCTTCTCCTGATGGGCCTCGAGCGCCTTCCAAGCGGCAGTCGACGTAGCATCGATAGGTGCGGCAACAGTTGCCATAGAGTCCTCCTCAGCATACGGGCACACGCCTCCATGCGCCCGGACATTCAGATGCCACTATTCTAGCGCAGGTCAAGACTATAATCAGCGAGCGTTGCCAATCGGCCCCCAAACGGCAACCGACCAAAAAGGGACAGGTTTATTTTGGCAGGTCAAACGCTTTACCAATCAAAAATGACCTATCCCTTTATGGCAAATATTAGGCCGCGGCGCAGACGCTACCGAGTAACTCACGCAGAGGAGACCCGATGCCCTCCAGCAGTTCGGGCGCGATGATGGCGAAAACGGGAACCTCGCCGGCACCCACAACGGCGGGCACTTTTCCCTCGGAGACGATGCATCCATAAGGCACAAAGCCGTCCTCACCGGCATCGAGCGCCTCCATACGACGGGCGAGCTCGCGCGCAAAGCCGGCCGTATCGGCATCGCCGATCGCCAGGACAAAGTCCACGCCTTCGTCGGTCGCCAAGGCCACGGCTTCGTCGATCAGCTCGTCTCCCCCGTCGCCCCCGACCAAACCGCAGCGGAAAAGCACGCGCTCGAGCAGGGCACGATCGAGCGAGCCCAGCGCCGCCGAAACGAGCTCATCACGCGTGTGCTTGTCGCCTCCCAGCACGACCAGTGCCTTGGTGCCGCCATAGTGGGCAACCAATCGCCCGCACCAGCGAGCCACATCCCCATCCGCAACCAAGCGCGTCGGCATACCAAACCCATAGTTGACCATTATCCCCACAACCCTTCCGTGCTTTATGGTGGTATCAATCGTTAGCCTCATGCTACGAAGCGAGCTTTTCCGAGCTGTTTCGCGCTCTTTAGGGCTGCGTTAAAAACCCGATGCAACCGCACGACCATACCTGCCAAATAGGGACAGGTTTTGACGGTGTCCGGTCGAGCAGGTATTATCGAACAGGTATTCGATAAGAACATGTGTTTGATGGGAGGCTCGGATGGAGCACGAGCAGCACACCTACATCTGCATCGACCTCAAGACGTTTTATGCCAGCGTCGAGTGCGTCGATCGTGGGCTCGATCCGCTCACCACCAACCTGGTCGTTGCCGACGAATCGCGCGGACGCACGACCATCTGTCTCGCTATCACGCAGACCATGAAGGACCTCGGGATACACAACCGCTGCCGTCTATTCGAGATTCCCGACGGCATCGACTACATCAAAGCAGTGCCGCGCATGCAACACTACATGGAGGTGTCGGCGCAAATCTACGGCGTCTATCTGGAATACGTCAGCCCCCAGGACGTGCACGTCTACTCCATCGATGAGTGCTTTATCGACGTGACGCCCTATCTGGACCTTTATCACACCGATGCCGAAGGGTTCGCCTGCATGTTGCGCGACGAGGTCTTGGGGCGCACCGGCATCACGGCGACGGTCGGTATCGGCCCCAACCTATTCCAGGCCAAGGTGGCGCTCGACATCACCGCCAAGCACGTAGTCAGCCGCATTGGCGTACTCGACGACGAGATCTTTCGCAAGGAGATCTGGCCCCATCGCCCCATCACCGACATCTGGGGCATCGGCCCCGGCGTGGCGGCCCGTCTCGAGAAATACGGCGTCTACGACCTGATGGGCGTCGCCGCACTCGACGAGAACCTGCTCTACGACGAACTCGGCGTCAATGCCGAATATCTCATCGACCACGCCTTCGGGCGCGAGCCGACAACCATCGCCGATATCCAAGCCTATCGCCCGCAAGCGACCTCGACCACCACAGGACAGGTGCTCTCGAAGGGCTATGCCTACGAGCAGGCCTACACCGTCTTGCGCGAAATGGTCGACAACGCCGTGTTGGATCTAGTCGATAAGCACGTGGTCTGCGACAGCATCTCGCTCTTTGTGGGCTACGCGAGCGAGCGCGCCGACATACGCCGGCTCAACGCCAGCGGCACGGCGCAGTATATAGACGGCTGCGGACACTTGCGCTCGAGCACCTCGGGCATCGAGCCCGCAGCGACCGACGGCCCCGAGCTCGCGCCCCGTGCTCCCAAGCCCGTCCAGCGCGATGACGAAAGGCGTCGCCTGGTGCGCGAAGCGCAGGCAATCGATGGCATCTTTGTGGGAGAGCATGGCGGCAAACCGCGTGGTGGCTATGCCGCACTCTTTGCGCACTCCAACGCCTCGCGAAAGCTGCCCGAGCGCACTAATTCGTTTAAGAAAATCATGGGGTATTTCGATGACCTTTGGGCACAAACGGTCGATCCCAAACGACCGGTCAAGCGCATCAACCTGGGATTTGGCAATCTTGTGCCCGAGGAATTTGCCACCATCGATCTGTTCAGCGATATCGAGGCCGATGAGCGCGAGCGCGACCTGGCGCGCGCCATCCTGGCCGTGAAAGGCAAGTACGGCAAGAACGCGCTCGTCAAGGGATTAAGCTTTACCGCCGGCGCCACCGCGCGCGAACGCAACGGCCAAGTTGGAGGACATCGTGCCTAAACCCAAGCAGCAGCCCGTGCGCCCGCCGACCGCCTTCGAGCGCCTGGCGGACCCCGAGGGCAGACGCCGCGCCGCCGACCCCAACCTCACTGCCAACGGTGCCGTGCGCGCCAACCGCGCCGCACAGTTTATGCCCTTTGCCGCCCTCACGGGATACTACGAACTCGTGCGCAAGCAGGAAATCACCGTCGAGTCAAAACGTGAGCTCACGGAAGAAAAAGCCCTCGTACTTTCTAAAAAGCTCGAGGGTCTCAAACGTGGCGACTTGGTTCGTGTCACCTATTACGATACATACGGCTATCGCAGCCGCACCGGCATCCTCGACGAGGCGCTCCCCGCCTTCAAGCTCCTCAAGCTCCGAGACATCGCCATCGACTTCGATGACATCCAAGACATCGAACTGCGCGGACGAGCCTAGCCAAGGAAGCGCATCCAGGGCGGCGCTTACAGCGTCATGACGTAGTAGCCCGCGTCTTTCACGGCCGTCTCGAGGACACCACGATCAACCGGCTGCTTAGAGCGCACGCGTGCCGTGTGGTCCGCATACGTCACCGTTGCCCACACGCCATCCAGCGCATTGAGGGCATTGGCTACGTTCTGAGCGCAGCCGTCACAGCTCATGCCGCCGATGAGCAGCTCATCGCTATAGGGATAGTGTGACGCATCGGTATCCACCACAGCAACCTTTTTGGCCTTCTTGCCGCTCGTACCATCGCTGCAGCAACTCTTCCCGTGTGTCGAAGCGGCAATGCGACGCAGTCCAAAAAACATGCCGACGGCAATGACGGCCAGCACGATGAGATTCGCAGGGTTGAGCAAGTCACTCATGCGCTCCCCTTTCAAGTAGCACTATCTAGATACCCCCATGGGGTGCCCCCATCTTAACCCAAAATCATGTCTGTTCGGTCAATTAGTTTCCCTCTTCAAACTTTTTTGTTGACCATGGCTTACTTTTGTGTATAAGTTTTCCTAGGCTAACAGTTTAGATCCGTAAGGAGCGCCGTGACTCGAACCATAGACATCCCAACGTTTCAGGCGGCAGTCGTGCGCAACTGCTCTCCCACGCTCGCGGGCATCAAGCCGGCATCGCTCTTTACCTATCCAGGCACCTACGCCCGCGGGGGCGGCTCGACCACAACCGAAACCATTGCAGAACGCCGAGCACGCCTGCTCAACGTTATCGCCCAGTGCAATCGCGAGCTTGACCCGCTCGGCATCCACCTGAGTGTTTTGGTCTGGCGGCCCTGCGGAGCGCTCGTGTACGCGTACCGAGCCAAAAGCCTCACCACCTATTTCGCAGACCCTCGCGTCCAAACGGCGCTCACCTCGGAAGGCTACGACACGAGAGACCTTTCGGCATGCCTTGTGCATTTGGCATCACGCATCACGCTCGCGAGCAATAACGTCGCGGAATGCGCCTGCAGCCAGACTCGATGCGCACTACCCCAGCAAGCTAGCTGCAGCAAAGACTGCACCTGCGAGTTTCCGCACGAAATAGGCTACTTCCTTGGATATCCCTACGACGACGTGCACGAATTTATCGTCCAGCGCGGCGAGAACTACAAGGTCTTTGGAGCTTGGAAGGTCTACGCAAATGTCGAGCAGGCGCTTGCGACGTTTGATGCCTACCGTGCCTGCACCCAATACTTCACTTTTATCTATCAGCAGGGCTGCAGCCTGGCGCAACTTGCCCAGGCAACCCGATAGAACGTACAAGCCGCGGCAAGCGCCGCACGACCGAAAGGACAAAACATGAGCAAGATCGCCGTCGTCTACTGGAGCGGCACGGGCAATACCGAGGCCATGGCAAACCTCGTCGCCGAAAGCGCCACGTCCGCGGGGGCCGAGACTGAGGTCATCCCCTGCGCCGACTTCTCTGCCGACAAGGCCGCCGAATATGATGCCTTCGCCTTCGGCTGCCCCGCCATGGGCTCCGAGGAGCTTGAGTATGACGAGTTTCAGCCTATGTGGGACGAGGTCAAGGAGACCCTCGGCGACAAGAAGGTCGTCCTCTTTGGCTCCTATTCGTGGGCCGAGGGCGAGTGGATGGACAACTGGAAGGCCGACGCCGACGAGGCCGGCGTCAACGTCGTGGACTCCGTCATTTGCTACGATGCGCCCGACGATGAGGGCGAGGCGGCCTGCAAGGCCCTCGGAGCCGAGCTCGCGTAACGAAACCAGGCCTCCAAAAGAGCCTGTATCACAGCGCATCCCCATCCCTACAAAAGAGCGGGGGCTGGATTCAAGTCCAGCCCCCGCTCTTTTGTAACGGCAGTTACATCAACCGGCTACGAGATATTTCCCAAGAACGCCTTGGTGCGCTCGCTCTTGGGGTGGTCGAAGACCTCGCTCGGCGTACCCTCTTCCACAATGACGCCGCCGTCCATAAAGACGACGCGGTCGGCGACATCGCGGGCAAAGCCCATCTCGTGCGTCACGACGATCATGGTCATGCCGTCGCGCGCCAAGTCGCGCATGACGCCCAGGACGTCGCGCACGAGCTCGGGGTCGAGCGCCGAGGTGGCCTCGTCAAAGAGCATGACGTGCGGGTTCATCGACAGGGCGCGAGCGATGGCAACGCGCTGCTGCTGGCCGCCCGAGAGCTGGCTCGGCATAAAGTCGATACGCTCGGCAAGACCGACCTTGGTCAGCTCCTCGACGGCAATCTTCTCGGCCTCTTCCTTGCTGCGCTTGAGTACCTTCTGCTGCGCGAGCATGACGTTCTTTTTGACTGAGAGGTGCGGGAACAAATTGAACTGCTGGAACACCATACCCAGATGCGTACGTACCTTGTTAAGGTCGACACCCTTGGCGCACACGTCCACGCCCTCAACGACAATCGAGCCACTCGTGGGATGCTCCAGACGGTTGATGCAGCGAAGCATCGTCGACTTGCCCGAGCCCGAGGGGCCCAAGACCACAACGACCTCACCCTTGTGCACATCCAGATCGATATCGCGCAGGACCACGTTGTCGCCAAAGGCCTTCTGGAGGTTCTTGATACTGACGACGACCTCGTTCGAGTTATTGGTTTCGCTCATGATAGGACCTCCTTACAGACCGGCGATGTGATCGGCGGGCGTCGCGACGACCTGTCCGGCGCTCTTGGCGGGACGCTTCTTCTTGGTCTCGGCCGTGCCCAGAAGCCTCGCCTCAAGACCGCTCACCAAGCGAGCGAGCGGCAGGGTGATGACCAGATAGAACAGAGCGGCAACCACGTACGGTGTAATGGAGCCCGTCGTGGCCACGATGGTACGGGCGTTCATGACGATCTCGACCACACCCACGGCGGCAAGCAGCGACGTATCCTTGTAAAGCAAGATAAACTCGCTGGTCAGCGTAGGCAAAACATTGCGGAACGTCTGCGGAATCATAACGTAGAGCAGCGTCTGGAAGGCATTCATGCCCAGAGAGCGAGCAGCCTCGTTTTGGCCCTTGGGGATTGATTGAATACCGGCACGGAAGATCTCGCACAGGTACGCAGACGAGTTCATGGCCATGACGATAACGCCCAAGACATAGTCGTCCACCTTGACGCCGGCCAACGGCAGACCGAAGAACGCGATGTAGATCTGCAGGAACGCCGGCGTACCGCGAATGATATTCACGTAGATGCCGGCGAGGCAGCGCAGGATGCGCGACTTGGAGATGCGCATGAGCGACAGGGCAAAACCGAAGGGAATTGCCAGCGGAAACGCCACGAGCACGATCGAGAGCGACATGAGGAAGCCCTTAAAGACGATCGGCAGGCTCTGGACCAAAATGACCGGGTTCAGGAACAGGCGCAGGAACATATTGGAGTTCCAGGCCTCGACCCACGGCTGCTCTTTAAGGTCGGCCAAGAAGTTATCGAAGGCCGTCACGCCCTTGATCTCCACCGACGGAATCTTGGAGATCTTCTTGGTCGACCCGTCGGCGAGCGTATAGGTGCCGCTAAAGGCCTCATCGCCGCCCTCGACGGGGAAGGTCACGCCGTAAACCTCGACACGGAAAAAGCCGCCGGCAGGCGCCGTCTCGCCAAAATCGATCTTGAGCGTCTGGCCGTCAGCCTTGCACGTGGGTTTCATGGGCGTACGATCCATGAGGTCCTCGCCCGAGAGCATCGTCAATCGCGTGTCATCGGTACCAAACGTCGTGCCGTCGACAAACGTCAAAGAAAGACCGCTCAGCTCCTCGTCGGCATCGGCCTGAACTTCCCAGGTAATGCGCGTCTCGGTGCCGCCGACCACAGCGCTGCCCGAACCGGTGTTGGGTCGGGCGGTAATCTTTGCGGTCTCAAGCGCCTGGGCGGTCGTGGGCGCATATGCCCCCGCGCACACCAGCGCGAGCGCCACGGCCATGACGCAGGCTAGCTTTTGGAGCAAGGCGGGCAGTGAAAAACGCTGCTCCGCGGCCCCTTTGTTCAGTCGAGACAAGGTGGCTCCTATCGTAGAAGTTGCCGGCAAAACGAGACGGAAACACTCTCCGTCAAGAGAAGCGCAAAGGCCCTCTCCGCAAAACGGAAAGGGCCCGCGCACAATCAAGTAGCTAGTTTACTTGATGTTGTACTTAGCCATGAGGGCGTCAACGGTACCGTCATCGGTCAGGTCCTTGATGGCCTGGTTGATGTCGTCCTTGAGCTTGGTGTTGCCCTGGTTGATGGCGATGGCGTACTCCTCGCCGGTGCTGATCTGCTTGATGGTCTGGCAGGTGTTGAACTGCTCGGCGGTCAGCTGGCTGGCAACGGAGCGGTTGGTGACTACGGCGTCACCCTTATCGGACTGCAAGGCGCTGAAGCACTCGGTAGCATCCTTGTAGGGGACGATCTTGGCCTTGGGGAAGTTCTCCTGGGCAAAGGCCTCGGCGGTCGAGCCAGACTGGACGATGATGGTAGCGTCGGCGTTGTTGAGCTTCTCGCTGTAGTTGTCAGCCGTGATGTCGGCGTTATCGACCTTGGTCACGATGGCCTGATCGTCCATGTAGTAGGAATCGGAGAAAGTGACTTCCTTCTCACGCTCGGGCGTGTCAGTGATAGCCGCGATGGAGACGTCATACTTGGCACCCGAAGCGACGCCCGGAACCAGCGTGTCAAAGTCATTGTTGACGTACTCGACATCCAAGCCCAGCTTGTCGCCGATAGCCTTGATAAGCTCAAGGTCAAAGCCCTGATAATCGCCGTTGTCGTCCTTGTACTCAAACGGGGCGTACTCGGCAGAGGTGCCGACGGTCAGCGTGCCGTCCTTGACGAGTGCGTACTCCTTGGAGCCGTCGACCTTCTCGACCTTAGCGTCGTCAGAGCTGCTGGAACCGGCATCAGAACCAGAGGTGGCGTTGGACGAGCCGCAGCCCGTCAGAGCAAGGGCGAGCGCCATGGCACCCGTGGCGGCAAATGCGCCAAGCTTCTTGAGCTTCATAATCAGTCTCCTTCCGGTGACCTCGTTTGATTCAGAGGTCTGCAAAAACTGTTGGCTATTATGCACCCGGAATTACGAATCTGCAATGAGAAAACTGATTGAAACAAACCCATAACGTGAATGGAATACTCTACTTTATGACAGTCATTACTGCTGCAATGACCTTAATAGTCTAATTTCAGCTGCATAACCTGCAAGTTCGTTCGGAGTCTCCAAAATAAACGGCAGTGAACGCAAACGGCCATTCGATACAATATTCTGCATAACCTGCATACCGCCACCAAATTCCTCGCTGCCAAGGTATCCCTTGCCGATGCACTCGTGACGATCTTTATGGGCGCCACAAGGGTTCTTCGAATCGTTGATGTGTACAGCATGCAAGCGATCGATACCCACCACGCGATCGAACTCGTCGAGTACGCCGTCCAGATCATGGATGATGTCGTAGCCGGCATCGTTCACATGGCAGGTGTCCAAACAAACGCCCAGCTTATCGGACAGCTCTGGGCACTTGGCGGCAACGCCCTCGATAATGCACGCCAGCTCTTCAAAGCTACGGCCCACCTCGGTGCCCTTGCCTGCCATGGTCTCGAGCAATACCGTCGTCTGCTGCCCCTCAAACATCACCTGGCACAGTGTGTCGACAATCATCTGAATGCCGGCGTCCGCCCCCTGTCCCACATGCGCACCGGGGTGAAAATTGTAGTAGTTGCCGGGCAGCGCTTCCATGCGCCGCAGGTCCTCTGCCATGGCCTCCAGGGCAAACTCGCGCGCCCGCTCTTTGGCCGAGCAGGGGTTATAGGTATACGGGGCATGCGCCACCAGCGGTCCAAAGTCGTTTTGTGCCATAAGCTCGCGCAGAGCCGCCACGTCATCCATGTCAAAGTCTTTTGCCTTGCCACCGCGCGGGTTGCGCGTAAAGAACGCAAAGGTATTGGCGCCAATGGACAACGCCGTCTCCCCCATCGCCCGATAGCCCTTCGTCGTCGAAAGATGACACCCGATCGTCAGCATCTCCAACTCCCCCTCATCAGTTGCGGTGAAATACGGTCTATTGGTGCCTTATTTTGGCGCAAACAGACCGTATTCCACCGCAAGATATAAAAGGGGCATCAGGGGCACGGTCCGCCGAGCCCCCTTGAGCAGCAGCACCGCAGCCTAGAGCGTCAAGCGAATCGCATCGATGATCTGCGCGCAGCGCTGTGTGGCGGCAAGGGGCATGACGGGACTCTCGAGTTTCCCCGCCCGGATGAGCTGAGTCGCATGCGAAGCTTCGCCGTAAAAATCATCGACCTCAAATGGGGCGTCGATTTCGAGCACTCGACCGTCGGAGTACTTCACATGGGCGAGCTCGGGGCGATGGAGGCGCTCGATTTCCAACGAACCCCGTTCGCAGGCAATCGTTAAGCGGCTTTCATATGCTGCTTTGCCGTCGCACACCATATGAATGGGTATACCGCCGACACTCATATGAATCTCATCGGCCCAATCCACGCGGCCGCCCGATACGTCACGCCAGCGAACTTCACGAGACGAAACATCGCACGCACCCGCAAGCAAATCCTCAAACCACCCGACCGCATAGCAGCCCATGTCATATAGACAGCCGCCCTGCAACGGATCGAGCAGATAACTCGAAGGGGACTCACCATAATCGAGTTTTTGCACGCTTTCGATCGAGACGATACAGCCGAGCTCGCCCGACGCAAGCAAGTCCTCCACGCGAGTGCGCATCGGGCAAAACCGATTCTTCATCGCCTCCATAAACAGCACGCCGCACTCGCGAGAGGCGGAGGCAATCGAGAGAGCCTCTTCCTCACTCAAAACGGCCGGCTTTTCGCACAGCACGGCCTTTCCGGCGCGCAGCGCGCGACAGGCCCAACGCGTATGCATACCATGCGGAAGAGCCAAGTAGATTGCGTCGACATCGGGGTCGGCAATCAGCGCATCATAAGCCGCATCGCCGCCATCGTCAGCCGTGACATAACTGTGCGCAGCATCGATCGAAAACGCCCTGCAAAACTCCTCAACATGCGAAGGAGTGCGACCGGCGGCAGCCACAAGCCGTGCCCTGTCGACCTTCTTGAGCGACGATGCAAATCGATGCGAAATGTGCCCAGCGCCCAAAACGCCCCAACGAACCTCACGCAAATCATCACATGAATCCCGATGGCCCACGACAGCTCCCTTCAGTTGCGACGAAATAGTTCCTGCTATCGCCCTATTCTGCCGTAAACAGGAACTATTCCATCACAAGATATAAAAGGGTCATGAGGAGCGAGTTTTGCTGAAGACTTTAAGCGCGGCCGTTACGGGGCCAGGCTGGAAACGTCGGCGCACATCGTCGAGACGCTCGGGAATATCGATGTGCTGCGGGCAGTGACGTGCGCATTTGCCGCACTTGACGCAATTGCTCACGAGCTTGGGCTCGCTCGTGCGCACCGCGCTCGCCGTAAAGTATTGCGACAGCCCCGTAAACCAGCTGTGCGCATAGCTCGCGTTGTAAGCGGCAAAGCAGCCGGGAATGTTAATACCCTTGGGACATGGCATGCAGTAGCCGCATCCCGTGCAGGGCACGCGATTCGATTTTTCAAACTCCGCCAGCACACGTGCGATGGTATCGAGCTGCTCTGTCGTCATCGAATTCGGCAGTGCGCGATCCGCCAATGCCGCGTTCTCGTCCACCTGTGCGGTATCGGTCATGCCCGAAAGCAGCATCGTGACCTGAGGATGGTTCCACACCCACGAAAGTCCCCAGGCGGCAGGAGTGCGCAAATGCGGGTCACGGGCGCCATCGAGCGCGGCGCGGGCCCGCGGAGGCAGCTTGCCCGCCAGGCGTCCACCCAAAAGCGGCTCCATCACAAACACCGCGAGCCCGCGCTCCGCAGCCGCCATGAGTCCCGCCGTTCCCGCTTGGTAGCGCTCTCCAGCGTAGTTGTACTGGATCTGGCAAAAATCCCAGTCATACGCGTCAAGCATCGTGAGGAAGTCCGCGGCGCTGCCGTGGTACGAAAAACCTATCTGGCGAATACGCCCCGCAGCCTTTTGGTGCGCAATCCAGTCCTCGATGCCCAACGCCACCACGCGCTCCCACTGGGCGGGCGAGGTGATGTTGTGCATAAGGTAGTAGTCAATATGGTCGGTCCGCAAACGGTGCCGCTGCTCGTCAAAAAAGCGGTCGAAATCCTCCGCACATTTGCACGAAGCGTGCGGCAACTTAGTCGCCAGCAACACCCGGTCGCGCAGCCCCAAGCGCTCAAGTGAGGCGCCCACGCACACCTCGTTACCGGGATAGAGATACGCGGTATCCAGATAATTAATCCCCTGCTCCACCGCACGGGAAATGATGGCATCGGATGTCTTCGCATCGGGGTGTCCCGGCGCACCGGGAAATCTCATGCAGCCCAGACCCAGAGCGGATATTCGGTTACCACTTTTGGGGTCAACGCGGTATTGCACGGCCCCTCCTTTCGCCATCAGCACCCCGGCAAGACGAAACACAATGGTCACGCGGCCGAAACATCGTGGAATCGCAATCGAGAACGTATCGTAACGCAGCAGAAATCGAGCTGTCACGGCACCGCTTTAACATCAGCAAAAAGCCCGATGAAAGGAGCCGCCCATGCCCGCGCTCGACCTTTGGAACCTCGCCTCCCAGCTCAAAAGCAACGATTATCGCTGGGTCGACCTCACCCACACGCTCTCATGCGACACCCCGCACTGGTTTGGCTTTAAGCCATTTGAGTCCACCAAGCTCTTCGACTACCTGCCCGGCACGCCCGAGGACATGCTCGCGCCCATGCGTTGCTTCCAGTATTCGGTCGCCTCGCAGTACGGCACCCACGTCGACGCGCCGCGCCACTTCCATGTCGAGGGTCGTTCCCTTGGCGAGATTGAACCCATCGAGTTTATGCATCCGCTCTGCGTGATCGACAAGCATGAGGAGTGCGCCGCGAATCCCGACTTTATCCTGACCATCGAGGACCTCAAAGCCTGGGAGGATGAGCACGGTCGCATTCCCGAGGACGCTTTCGTCGCCTTCCGCTCCGACTGGTCCAAGCTCGCCGACCTCGAGAACAAGGACGAGGACGGCCAGCCCCACTACCCCGGCTGGGACCTCGGCGCCATCAAGTGGCTCGTTGAAGAGCGCGACATCGGCGCCATCGGCCACGAGCCGGCTGACACCGACCCGGCGAGCGTGACCACGCGTGAGGACGCCTACCCCTACCCCGGCGAACAGTACATCCTCTCGGTCGACCGCTATCAGATCGAGGTCATGGACCATCTAGACGAGCTTCCCGCCACGGGCGCCGTCATCTTCTGCACCTTCCCCAAGGTGCGTGATGGCGTCGGATATCCCGCACGTGTCTTTGCGGTCTGCCCCGCGTCATAAGTTCCCATGCGTTTGTTCTTCTAAATACGGCCATCCGGTGCACGCGACATGGCCCGGCGGCATACAATCCATCAGGCGCCCCATACGCGGGCGCCTTTTTATGGGGAGATGATTCACATGCAGATCAACAAGGTCGCCTTCATCGGCAAGGGCGGCGTGGGCCTGCTCTACGGCAGCATGATCGCCCAAGCGCTCGGCAACGACGCCGTCGAATACGTTATGGACGACGCGCGCTTTGAGCGCCACGCAGGTGATGCGCTCACCGTCAACGGCAAGCCCTGCGCGCTCAAGTCCGTCCGCGCGAGCGAGGCGACGCCCGTCGACCTGGTCATCCTCACGGTCAAGACAACCGGGCTCGATGTGGTGCTCAAAACCCTGGAAAGCGTCGTGGGACCCGACACGCTGATCGCGTCGCTGTGCAACGGCATCACGAGCGAGCAGAAGATTGCCGAGCGCTTTGGCTGGGAGCACACCGTCCTTGGTATCTGCCAGGGCATGGACGCCGTATTCCTCAACGGGGAGCTCACCTATACCAATGCCGGCGAGATCCGCTTTGGTGCGGCAGCGGGCACCGACCCCGCAACCGTTATCGCCATCGACGAGCTCTACACGCGTTGCGGCATCGCCCATACCGTCGAGCACGACATCGCACATCGCATGTGGGCCAAACTCATGCTCAACGACGGCATCAACCAGACCTGTATGGCCTACGGCGGCACCTACGGAAGCGCTACGGAGCAGGGCTCCGAGCAGCTCCGCAGTTTTGTCTCCGCCATGCGCGAGACGCTTGCAGTCGCCAATGCCGAGGGCATCGAGCTCACCGAGGCAGACCTAACGCAGATGGTGCGTCTCATAAAAGGGCTCGATCCCGCCGGCATGCCCTCGATGGCGCAAGACCGCATCGCTCAACGCAGAACCGAGGTCGAGGAATTTGCGGGTACCATCTGCCGCCTCGCGGCCAAGCACGGTATCCAGGTGCCGCAAAACGAATGGCTCTATTCGCGCATCCGCGAAATCGAGGCCAGCTGGTAACGCCGCCGCACCGCATCCAACAGTCTCAATAGCAAAAACCGCCGCAAAGGGCACTCCCCTTGCGGCGGCTTCCTTCTTCATCTATGGGCAAAACCAGCTTCACAACGGCTAGCGCCGCACCTGCGGCGTCTCGTCCTCGTCATCGCGGCAAAGGGTCACGCCCGCACTTCCCAGCAGCGCTGCTGCGATGAGCGCGCCGACCACAATAGGAGCAGCCCCGCACGAGCCCTGCATGCCTACGACAAGCGCAGCTGTAGGGCCAAGACAGCCAAGTACCAATGCGACGGCGGCGATAGCGATATCTCGAGCGTTCATGAGACCACTTCCTCCACGGGAAAGACTTTGTTTCTCATGACTTAGTGTGCCCCGCGCCCATATGCCCAACGTAGTGCCACGGTAAGGGCTCTGTTAACCCAAATACAAATATAAAACGAGCGCCTTTACGTTGCCCGAAAGCTCGATAAAGACGCCCGCCCATCATGTGCCTATTTTGCTCTGATGGCAGATTACCAACCGGTGTAGTAGTCGGTGGTTCCGGCGGCGCAGCCGGAGTCATAGACCTTGCAATCACCCTTGGAGCCCGTAAAGGTCGAGCCCTGGGCCATATCGCCCGCGGCAACAACGTAATAGCCGTCGGAATCGCGCCAGAAGCCCTCAGAATCCTGCGTCCATTCGCCCGTGCGGTGGTGATACAACACGTTGCTGCTGTAATAGGTCTCACGGCGCCCGTTGTAGTTATTGACACCCGCAGAGCGCGTCAGGCCCGATCCGTTCGCGTAGGACGCGGCAGACGCGTAGGACGGAGTGTAACCGGCGTTGTAGTACGAAGCCTGGGCGGCCTCGGCAGCCTCCGCCTCGGCTGCGGCGGCCTCGAGCGCTTCGCGCTTGGCATTCTCAAGCGCAGTGCGCAGCTCATCGAGCTCGGTCGACTTCGCGTCGACCTCCCCCATCGTCAACAGACTACCCGCACCGTCGATACAACCCTGCAGCACAGCGCGCTCGTCATCGGTAGCATAGTCGCCATACATATTCATAATGATCTGAGCGCGCATCTCAAGGGAATCGCGCTTGGCCTCCATCGAGGCGTTCCACTCCTGCATGGAACCATAACCATCGCCGCGATAATCAACGGGCTGTACCAGCGTCGCCTCGGACGGCGTAGATCCAACCGTATCGGACAGTGTTGCCGCGTGGGCATCAGTTGCGCCGGCGCCTGCCAAAAGTGCCACGGTCAGAGCGGCGGAAAGGGCAGCGGCTTTCGGTTTTCGTGAATCGATCCTCATGTAGCTGGAAACCTCCGTAGTGCGTTTTTGCTGCGTTTGAGCTGCGTGTGATTCGATCGCGCTGCATAGTACCTCGAGCAAATCGCGACCTGCGGTTTTACTCAAAAGGCGCACGTCAATTGCGTAAAACTCACATCCTCTCAACAGGAGTTTTCCACAACTCAAATGCATAAAGCATGCCAAAAACCCTGTAATAGCGCCCTTCCTATGCAAAAAAGGCGCCTGCGCAACCATTGCTTGCGCAGGCGCCTTGAGCAGGCATTTATGCAGTTATACCTATCGAGTCGCAAGGGGTCCTTGCACAAGTCGCCTTACTCGTCCAGCACGGCGAAGGCCTGCTTCAGATCCCAAATGATGTCCTCGGCGTTCTCGGTACCGATGGAAAGACGGATCGTGGAGGGCGTGATGTTCTGCTCGGCGAGCTCCTCGGCAGAGAGCTGGGAGTGCGTGGTGGTAGCCGGGTGCACGACGAGCGACTTGACGTCGGCCACGTTGGCGAGCAGCGAGAACACCTGCAGATGATCGATGAACTTCCAGGCAGCCTCCTGGCCACCCTTAATCTCAAAGGTGAAGATCGAAGCGCCGCCGTTGGGGAAGTACTTCTGATAGAGCTCGTGATCGGGGTGCTCAGGCAGGCTCGGGTGGTTCACCTTGGCAACGTGGCTGTCGCCGGCAAGGAACTCAACGACCTTCTTGGTGTTCTCGACATGACGGTCAACGCGCAGCGACAGGGTCTCGGTGCCCTGGAGCAGGACCCAGGCGTTGAACGGGCTGATGCAGGCACCCTCGTCACGCAGCAGGATGGCGCGGACATAGGTTGCGAAGGCGGCGGGACCGGCAGCCTCGGCAAACGAGACGCCATGGTAGGAGGGGTTGGGCTCAGCGATCTGGGCGTACTTTCCGCTCGCCTTCCAATCGAAGTTACCGCCGTCGACGATCACACCGCCCAGCGAGGTGCCGTGGCCGCCGATGAACTTGGTTGCGGAGTGGACAACGATGTTGGCGCCATGCTCCAGCGGACGGAACAGATACGGGGTGCCGAAAGTGTTGTCGACGACAACCGGCAGACCGTGCTTCTTGGCGATCTCGGAGATGGCGTCGATGTTGGGGATGTCAGAGTTGGGGTTGCCGAGCGTCTCGAGATAGATGACCGTGGTATTGTCCTTGATGGCACCCTCAACCTCTTCCAGGTTGTGGGCATCGACAAACGTGGTCTCGACGCCAAACTGGGAGAGCGTATGCTCGAGCAGGTTGTAGGAACCGCCGTAGATGGTCTTCTGAGCCACCACGTGGTCACCAGCCTGGGCAAGAGCCTGCAGGGTATAGGTGATGGCAGCGGCACCGGAGGCGACGGCAAGACCGGCCACGCCACCCTCGAGCGCGGCGATACGGTCCTCAAAGACGCCCTGGGTGGAGTTGGTCAGACGGCCGTAGATGTTACCGGCGTCGGCAAGACCAAAGCGATCGGCGGCGTGCTGGGAGTTGCGGAACACATAGCTCGTGGTCTGGTAGATAGGCACGGCGCGGGAGTCGGATGCGGGGTCGGCGCTCTCCTGGCCAACATGAAGCTGCAGGGTATCGAAACCAAAGGTGTGCTCGGGGTTGTTGATGAACTGGCTCATGATGATCTCCTTGATCGAACGAAAGTAAATAAAAAAGAGAGAAGTAAGTCGCTGTCTCCTGATCACGCCGACGGGCGCAAACAGGAGCCCGGCATTCGTCTTGGTAAGCAGTTCATATGCGGTCCTCCTTTTGACATCCCGGTTCCGTGGTCGGCTTAATTACCTACCGCCTTTGTGTGTTTTGAATAGTACGAGCATTGTTTCGCTCGGTCAATCACTTAAAAGCGCTAACCTGTTATCGTTTTTTTAGATAGCTATCGAAAGGACGGGCACCGATGACACTCCAGCAGCTTCGTTTTCTTATCGCCGTGGCAGAGTCCGGCTCAATCAACGCCGCAGCTCAGCGCCTCTATACCGCTCAGTCCAACATCTCAAACGCCGTCAAAAGCCTAGAACAAGAGCTCCATCTGGAGATCTTTACGCGCTCCAGCCGCGGCGTCACGCTCACCAACGACGGCACCGAGCTTTTGGGCTATGCGCGCCAGGTCGTAGAGCAGGCCGACATGCTCGAGGCACGCTACGAGGACGGTGGCACCCCGCAAGCCCGCCTCGCCATTTCCGCCCAGCACTACGCCTTTTCGGTCGAGGCCTTTGTCAACGTAGTCGAGCGCTGCCGCGACAGCAAGTTCGAGTTCATCATGCGCGAGACCACCACATCGCAGATCATCGATGACGTCCGTGCGTTTCGCAGCGATATCGGCATTCTGTATCTGGATGACTTTAACGCCCGCGTTCTGCAGAAGGCCTTCGCCGATGCCCGCGCAAGCTTCCATCCCCTCTTCGACGCGACGGTCCACGTCTTCGTTAGCGAGCGCCACCCGCTCGCACGCCGCCCGCAGCTGTCCCTTGCCGACCTCACGCCCTATACGCGCTACAGCTTTGAGCAGGGAACCTCAAACTCCTTCTATTACGCCGAGGAACCTTTTAGCTATATCCCTTGCGACCGCAACATACGAATCTCGGACCGCGGAACACTTACCAACTTACTTATCACGTCGAACGGTTACACCCTGTCGACCGGTGTCCTCTCCAATGAAATGCAATGGGGCATGGCATCGATCCCGCTAGCAGACGCCCCAACGATGCACGTTGGCTACATCATGCACGACGAGCGCAAGCCCTCTCTCCTCTTGCAGCAATACCTCGACGAGCTCAACCGCATCATCCATGCCAACTAACAGTCGGAAGACGGGGTAGAAATCGTAGATTGCTGGCCCCCGGCGGGCATGGCGCTACAATGGTCACTCACACGAAACGTACCCAACGAAAGGAAGCCCGTGAAGGTCATCATCTATACCGACGGCTCGGCCCGATCAAATCCGGGACGCGGCGGCTACGGCGCCGTGCTCAAATACACCAACCCCGCCGGCAAGACCTTTACCTCCGAGCTTTCGCGCGGCTACGCCAAGACCACCAACAACCGCATGGAACTCATGGCCGTTATCGTGGCGCTCGAGGCGCTCAACCGCCCCTGCGAGGTCGAAGTCCATTCTGATTCGCAGTACGTCGTCAACGCCTTTAACAAGCATTGGATCGACGGCTGGAAAAAGCGCGGATGGAAAACCGCCAACAAGCAACCCGTCAAGAACCGCGACCTGTGGGAGCGCCTACTCACCGCCAAAAGCAAGCACAAGGTTGAGTTCATCTGGGTTAAGGGTCACGCCGGTCACGAGCTCAACGAGCGCTGCGATGAGCTCGCCACCACGGCGGCCGACGGTAGTAACCTCGATATCGACGCCGGCTTTAACGAGAGCGATCTGTAACGGCGTTTTCGCACGCTATTTCCTGCCTCCTCGCGCTACACTCATCCTGTAAACCGAACGGCACGAGGGGGATACATGCTGCGTATAGCGACCATCGGCACATCCATGATCACCGACGACTTTATCCAAGTCGTCAACGCCAACGACCAAGCCGTGTTTGTGGGCACGCTTTCACGCGATGCCAATCGCGGTGCTGCCTTTACCGCCGAGCGCGATGGCGAGCGAAACTTTACCTCACTCGATGAGCTTGCGGCAGCCGCCGACGTCGACGCCGTCTATATCGGCAGCCCCAACGCACTTCACTACGAGCAGGCCCTTGCCTGCATCGCCGGTGGCAAGCACGTCATCGTCGAGAAGCCCTTCTGCGCCACCGAAGCGCAGGCGCTGGAAGTCTTCCGCGCTGCCGAGGCAGCAGGTGTCGTGGCCCTCGAGGCCATGCGTCCCCTCCACGATCCCGCCTTCCACGCCATCGAGGACGCCCTGGGCGAGATCGCCCCCATCCGCCGCGCCTCATTGCGCTTTGGCAAATATTCCTCGCGCTACAACGAGATTCTCGCGGGACGCGCCACCAATATCTTCGACTGCAATATGGCATCGGGTTCCCTCATGGACATTGGCGTCTACACCGTCGAGCCCATGGTCGAGATTTTCGGCATGCCCTCCGGCCTTACGAGCATGATTACTCTGCTCGACCCCACCACGCGACAGCTCACGCACGGCCCCATCGACGGCTGCGGATCCATCCTCGCCAGCTACGGCGGTGGCCGTATCTCCGTCGAGCTCGCGCACTCCAAAATTACGAATGACCTGCTGCCCTCGCAGATCGAAGGCGAGCGTGGCACTATCCAGATCGATCATCTGTCCACGCCCCGCAACGTCCGCATCGACTACCGCGGCGACGTCGTACGTGGCTCGGCGACCGAGGCACCGCGCGAACAGGGCGACAACGGCCGCGTGCTCGACCTGCCCGAATCGAGCAACACTATGGAATACGAACTCACAGACTTTATCAGCGCCATCGGCGGCATCGATAACGTTAAGGAAGAGATTTGGGAGACCCCGGCGGGACGCCACGAGCTTGGCCACTACCGCGATGTCACGCTCGTCTCACTGCGCATCATGGATGCCGTGCGCCAGCAGGCCGGCATAACCTTCCCGGCCGATGCAGGCAAGCAGGCATAGCGATGGGTCTCTTCGATACGTTCTTCTCCAGCGTCACCGGTGGCAGTCGAGAGCCTCAAAAACCATCAAACGTCGAGCTCGAGCTGCGCCGCAGGCTTACTGTGCTCGCAAGCGACGAGGCCACTCAAGACGCTCCCCTGCGCTATTTCCTGCGCTGGGAGGGGCAAGTCCAGGGCGTCGGTTTTCGCTTTACCAACACCAACCTCGCGCAGGCACGCGCACTCACCGGCTGGGTGCGCAACATGGAAGACGGCTCAGTCGAGATGGAGATACAGGGGGCTCCGGCAAACATCCTATCTCATCTCGAGGCGCTTCATGCCTCCTACGAGCGCATGGGAACGCGTTTTCGCCTCGTAGACGCCCAGACCCGAGCCCCACTTGCCAATGAAGACGGTTTCATTCCTCGTTATTAGTATTGTGTGCTAAATACGGTATCATTTACCTACGACCGTTGATAGAAAAGAGGCGAGGCGCATGGCGGTGCAAAGAAGGAATACCAAGCAGCGAAAGCTGGTTCTCGACGCCGTGCGCCAAAGCTATAACCATCCCACCGCCGACGAAATTTACAACGTCGTGCGCGCGCAGGATGACAAAATCAGCCGTGGTACGGTCTACCGCAATCTCAATCTCTTGGCCGACGCCGGCGAGATCCTCTCCATCAAGACGCCGGGCGGCAGCCGCTTCGATCGCACGATCGAGCCGCACGCACATATCATCTGCACCTCGTGCAGCCGCGTCATCGACGTACCGCTCCCCTTCGATGCCCAGCTCGACGCCAAGGCATCCGAGCAAATCGGCTGGCACGTCACATCGCACTACACCATCTTCGAGGGTCTCTGCCCCGACTGCCGGTAGATGTTTGGGACATGCCTACACAGCAAGTAGACGACGCAGTTCTTCTTCGACCGTGCGCGCGTAGCGGACGCGGTCGTTGATGCCGCGCATGCTGGGGTTGCAGCTCTCCATCAGATAGGGATGGCCCACCACGTTGAGCATGTCACGATCGTTCTCATTGTCGCCAAACGCCATCATCTCATCGGGCGAAATCCCCAGGGCGTGACCGTAATCGGCAAGCGCGGAGCCCTTGCCCGAATCGAAACCGATAAAGTCCGTCCATTCGGTTCCCGATGTCATGACATCGACTCGATCGCTAAAGTGGCGCTCGAAATACTCCAGCGCCGCCTGCTGCTCCGCCTCGGGCGTCTGGAAGGCAATCTTAATGACGTCCTCGTCGATGTCTTCGGGACGGTCGACTACCGCCACATCGCAGTGGACCTCATAACGCAGGTGGTCAACAAACGCATCGTTGCCGCCCATGGTGTAGAGGTGCCCCTCACACGAAAGGGTCACGTCGGCATGGGGATACGCAACCACGGCATTCGCGATATCCATAGCAAGGCTACGCTCCATGGAACGCTTGACAACGGCACGCCCCTCGCTCATCACCAGGGCTCCGTTTTCGCATACATAGGCGAGTTCATCGGCCACCGGGGCAAACAGGTAGCGCAAGCTCGCATATTGACGGCCGCTCGCCGGCATAAACACAATGCCGCGACGATGCAGCTCATCAATGAGCTCAAAGGCCTCGGAACGCGGCTCGCGCTCCCCCGGATGCAGCAACGTGCCGTCCAAATCGCATGCAATCAGCTTGATTCCCTCAAGACCCATATGCTTTCCCCCAAAGCCTCCTATCAACAGCAAGACGGACTTTGATTGGTCGCCCCTCAAAGCCCGTCTTGCGCATACGCGCGCTTAGCCGCGCGTCTTTTTTACGATGGTAAAGTCGGGAGCCATGCTCACGACGACCTCCGCCGCACTCGACTCAAAGCGCCGGGCCGCATCGAGTTCACGGGTAACCACCGAGAGCCGAACACTCTCGACACCCCGGAGCTTACGGCCCAAAACAGGCTGCACCGGCGTATACATGCGCACGGTATGCTCGTCCGAGTCGCCCCGGAAGAGCGGCGCATGCATGTTGCCGATCTCCCAGCACGCATGCGCGAGCGCAATCGGATCCATGCGGTCGACTTCGACCAAATAAACCTCGGCGCTGCGCAGGCGCACGACAACCGCCACGGGCACCATGCCCGAACGGTCAATGGCGAGCACGTCGCCATCGGCAAGACGACCGCCGTCGGTAGCATCCAGCCGAACATCAATCGTGCGCCCCAGCTCCGTCACGCCCACAAACGCGCATACATCGGCCTGGTCCCAATCGAGCAGCAGCTCGTCAACTTCAAAGACGCCGCCCAACTTCCGGCGAAGCAGGAGTTCATAGGACGGATCGTTGAGATTTCCCAAGCATGTCGTCGAAACCAGGCGTTCAGGCATACTCTAACCCTCGACCTCGACGAGCTCGATATCAAAGTTGAGGTCCTTGCCGGCCAACTCGTGGTTGGCGTCGAGCGTCACAGCCTCGGGCGTCACGTCAATGACGACGGCGGGAACGGGCATGCCGCTCGGCGTGGACAGGAAGAGCTTCATGCCCTTCTCGATCTGCTCGATGTTGGGAACCTGCTCGGCCGGGAAGGTCAGAACCATCTCGGGATTGTGCTCGCCGTAGGCATCGGCAGCAGGAATGTGCACGGTCTTCTTCTCGCCCACCTGCATGTCGACAACAGCGGCGTCGAAGCCCTTGATCATCTGGCCGGCGCCGCAGGTGAACTCCAGCGGCTCGCCGCGATCGTAGGAGCTATCGAACTGCGTGCCGTCGTCGAGCGTGCCGCGATAATGAGTCTTGACCTTCTTGCCCTGGTTGGACATGGTAACCTCCGTGATAAGGGCGGCGCACAACGCGGGCCGCCGTGAACATATGGCGCTAACTATACCCTAGTCATACAATTCAAGGACAGTTTGCAAAGAAACGCTGCAACCGGAGGAACCATGGCATATCCCGTATTTGACCTACACTGCGACACCGCCGACCGCATCGGCTGGGCCACGCTCGATCTCGACCTGCGCTTTACCGCCGGCACCGACGGTTATTTCCCCGGCGACGAAACGCATCCGCAAGATTTCGACCTCATCGAGGGCAACGCCTGCGCCATCTCGCTCGCAAAGATCGGCAACACGCCGTGGGCACAGTGCTTCGCCACGTTTGTCCCCGACGAGATTCCCACCGCCCACGCCGCGCGCTTCCAGGCGCAGATCATGGCACACATGAGCGGCCAAGCAATGCTCAACCACGACCGCATGGTCAACGTACGCAACGCCGCAGACATTCGCCCCGCGCTCAAAGACGGCAAGGTCGCCTGCATCCACACCATCGAAAACGCCACGTTCTTTGCCGAGGACCCCGCGCTGATCGAGGTGCTCAAGAGCCTGGGCGTACTCATGTCGTCACTCAGCTGGAATGCGCAGGGACCGCTCGCGAGCGGCCACGACACCCACGCCGGTCTCACCGCCGCCGGTATCGAGGCGCTTACGCAGATGGAGCACGCCGGCATGGTGCTCGACGTCTCCCACCTCAACGATGAGTGCTTTGACGAGGTTGTCGCCCATGCCACGCGCCCCTTCGTCGCCAGCCACTCCAACTCCCGTGCGGTTTGCGGCGTCAAACGCAACCTTACCGACGACCAGTTCCGCACCATTCGCGACATGGGTGGCATCGTCGGCCTCAACTACTGCAGCGAGTTCCTTTCCAACGACGCAACCGACGAAACCGCCGCAGACGTCACCTTCGACCAGCTGGCGGCACATATCGAGCACTGGCTCGACCTGGGCGGCGAAGATGTCATCGCACTCGGCGGCGACTGGGACGGCGCCAAGGTACCCGACTTCCTCTCTGATGCCAGCAAGATGCCCGAATTCCAGAACATGCTCTCCAAGCACTTTGGCAAGACCGTGATGCAGAAGCTCTGCAGCGACAACGCGCTCGCCTTCTTCGAGCGCTATTAAGAGCGCAATTAATTTCGCATCCCTTGAGCGGGCCGGCATGCCGAGCGGTCGACATGCCGGCCCGTCCCCAATCTGAAGGATCACATTTGACGCAGCAATTTACGATTTCCGTACCCCGACCGGATGGAACGCTCATCCCCGTCGTCGTTACCAAAAAGCGCGTCAAGAACTTTAACCTACGCGTCACATCGAGCGGCGAGGTCCACGCCAGCGCACCGCTCGGCGCCAGCCACGAGCGCATCGAAGCGTTTGTGAAGCGCAACAGCGCCTGGATTATCAGCCGACTTGCCCAACGTGAGCAACGTCAGGCGACAGCGCGAGAGCCGCTCAGCCCCTCGTCCATCATTGCACTTTGGGGCAAGCCCATCACGGTACAGGACGCACTCGATCACAACTTTGCATCGCCCGCACCGCGACCCAAGCAGGCCACCTTCGCAAGTTTTATGGGTACCGACGAATCGGACGAAAGCCCACAGGCCAAGCGGCGCGCAATCCTCGACGGCCTAACGTCCGACGAGCTCCAAGCCCACATCGACCAGCTCTACGCGTCCGAGGTCACCGCAGCGCTACGCGACATCGTGCACGCGTACGAAATCGCAATGGGCGTCACCGTGGCCCGCGTCTCCGTGCGCAGCATGAAAACGCGTTGGGGCTCCTGCACACCCAAAACCGGCGCCATTCGCATCGCGCGCGAGCTCGCCGCCTACCCTGTCGAATGCCTCGACATGGTTGTCGCCCACGAGCTCGTCCATCTGCTCGAGCCGAGCCACAATCAGCGCTTTCACGCCCTGCTCGACACGTACTGTCCCAACAATAGAGCACTGTCTCAGCGGCTCAAGCAGCCACCCCTCAACAAGCTCTAGCGTCGACTAGCGCACGCGCTCGATCTCGACGCCGCAGCTTGCCAGGGGCAGGCCAACAGGAGCCCACGGCTTATCGAGCTTTATGCGCACACCAAGCAGCGAGGGATAACGGCGCAGCAGCATCTGGGCTGTCCCCTCGGCTGCCGCCTCGATGAGCTTAAACGTATGCTCGCGCAGATAGCCATCGACATCGTGGCACACCGAGCCGTAGTCAATCGAGGCGTCCAGGTTATCGTGCTCCCCCGCCGCGCGCAGGTCGGCATAGAGCACCAGAGAAACGATGAACTTCTGACCCAGCGCGTTCTCCTCGGGATACACGCCATGGTTGGCAAAAACCTCCAGGCCGTCAATGACAATACGATCGGCATGGCGCAAATCGTCATAGCTCACGTGAGGCACCGCCGTTGCGGTGGATATTTCGCCCCTTCCACGGCGGGCGAGCTCGGCGCCTTCGGTCTTGGTTGCATTCTCGGGCAGTTTCTTGTTACTCAACGCGATCGTCTCCTTCGTTTAGAACCCCGACCGCGCAAACTAACTACACGCGAATCGACAGGTTCTTTTTATCATCGCTCCAGTTGCAAGCGTTGCGCGCGGGGCATGCAAAGCAGGCACGCGACGCTTTGTCGGCTGCATAGAGCAGACGCTCAAGCGGTTGGCTGTTCACGCGCAGCTTTCGATGGCCCAGAATGGCCGTCTTAATGGCTGCGGCATCGGCCGGCTCAAACGCCACGTCATCGGGCATGCCGCCGAGAATCGCATCAGCGACGCGTTCGCTTGCAACATCATGGGATATACCCGATTCATACTGTTCATCTTTGCCGATATCGTGAAGAAGTGCCGTGGCGTAGATGACCTCGCGGTCAAATTCGAGCTGCTCCTCGAGATTCTTGATCCACATAATGCGAGCGACATCGAGCAGATGGTCAATACCGTGGCGGCAGAAGATGCGCCCCGATTCCAACTGTGCAATGTTGCCCAGGTGCCGCCGGAACAGCCCGTTGGTACAAATGTAATCAATGCGAGGCATGGCGCCAAAGGGGGCCAGGCCCGAAGCCATAAAGCCGCGACGCGACGTCCCCTCATCGGTCTTCGATGTAAAGTCGTTGACGACTCTCATGGTTAACGGTCCAGCATCCTAAAGAAACGCTCCTCGAGCGCGGGATCGGTCTCAAAGACGCCGCGGCGAGCGAGCGTCACGGTCTTGGTGCCGGGCTTTTGCACGCCACGCATCGTCATGCACATATGCTCGGCCTCCATCAACACAATCGCTCCCTGGGGAGCGAGATACTCCATGAGGGCATCGGCAACCTGCGCACACAGCTGCTCCTGCAGCTGCAGACGGCGGGCATAAACCTCAACCGTGCGAGCAAGCTTGGAAAGCCCGGCCACCCGACCGTTAGGGATATAACCAATGGCGGCCTTGCCATAAAACGGCAGCAGATGATGTTCGCACAGCGAGTAGAACGTGATGTCGCGCTCGATAACCAAATCGTTCGAAGCGACGGCAAAGGTTTTGGACAGGTGCTCCTCGGCACTCTGGTCCACACCGCCGGCGATCTCGCCATACATACGGGCAACGCGCGCCGGGGTCTCCAGCAGGCCCTCACGAGTTGGATCCTCGCCTATGCCCTCAAGCAACAGCTTAATGGCGGCCTCGACTTTTTCCTGATCGACCATCTGGGCCTCACTTTTCCGATTTCACGTTCGCGCTATGGTACCACGCCCTCCGGCATCGACCACAAGCTACATAGTATGGGTCGAATAGACCGGATCATCGCGCCAAAGTTCAACCGCATCACAAAGCGCAACGCCCTCGCGCTCAGCACGGGCGCGCGTAGCGTTCATATCGATCACGCGCTGGTTGCTCGAGCCCCTAAAGCGCAGCGTGATATCGTACAGGTCCTGAACAAACGGGCCGTCCACCAACATGTCGAGGCAGGCAAGAATGCGGTCCGTCACCTCGGTATGATGACGACCACCCGGCATAAGCTCCTCGAGCACGTCACCGGTAAAGCACCAAATGGTCTTCCCCGACCCCACTGGATAGGCCGCGCGAACACGCTCGACAAACTCAACGAGCCCCGCCTGATTCTCGGGCTCCATGGGCTCGCCGCCCAGAATCGTCAGACCATCGATAAAGGGATGATCGAGACTCTTGATAATCTTGTCCTCGACGGCACGATCGAACGGCTCACCCGCAGCAAAGTCCCACGCAACAGAGTTAAAGCAATTCTTGCACCCACGACGGCACCCGCTTACAAACAGAGAAGTACGAACGCCTTCTCCATCAGCAATGTCGAAATACTTAATGTTCGCGTAGTTCATAGGTAACCTTCCTGGGGGTCTGGAGTATATCATCCCGTCCTCAAACATTCTCGGCCTTCGGCCTGCGAAACTGCGGGCGGGACGATATACTCCAGACCCCTCGCGAGCGATACTCAATGAACTCAGCGAACATCGAGTATAGGGTTCGAGGTCCAATAAAAACAATGCTGCAGCTCAACCGTTATCGCAAGCAGACCGTTGTCGCAGGTCAACTCATTTCCGCTAAGAACTTCGAGGAGTGAGCAGACCGCGTACTGCATCTCAGCTACGTCAACTTGGCTGCCCCGTAGCGAGGCCCCGGACCTTTGCTCGATATGAGTTCCGCACGAACAGGAGGCGCCAGTGGCGCCTCCGTCGTGAGCCAGGACTGTCCGAAATAGCGAGTAAAGGTCCGGGGCCTCGCTACAGGGCAGCCTGGGATGGTTATTAGAGATGCAGCACGCGGTCGCGGATCTCCTCGGTTCGACCCTGGTTCCAGAACTGGGTACCGATGTAGCCGCACGTACGACGAGCGACGTTCATTTTCTCCTGGTCGCGGTTGCCGCAGTTGGGGCACTCCCACACCAGCTTGCCATCGTCCTCAACAATCTTGATCTCGCCATCGTAGCCGCACACCTGGCAGTAGTCGCTCTTGGTGTTGAGCTCGGCGTACATGATGTTGTCGTAGATGTACTGCATCACGCGAATGACAGCCTTGAGGTTGTCCTGCATGTTGGGAACCTCAACGTAAGAGATAGCACCGCCCGGCGAAAGCTGCTGGAACATGCCCTCAAACTTAAGCTTATCGAAGGCATCGATCTCCTCGGACACGTGGACGTGATAGCTGTTGGTAATGTAGCCCTTGTCCGTCACGCCCGGGATAATACCAAAACGGCGCTGCAGGCACTTGGCGAACTTGTAGGTCGTCGACTCCAACGGCGTACCGTACAGCGAGAAATCGATATCGCTTTCGGCCTTCCATTCCGCGCACTTGTCGTTCATGCGCTGCATGACGGCCATGGCAAACGGCGTGCCTTCCTTCTCGGTGTGGCTGTGGCCCGTCATGTACTTGACGCACTCATACAGGCCGGCATAGCCAAGGCTGATGGTAGAGTATCCGCCCACGAGCAACTTATCGATCGTCTCGCCCTTCTTCAGACGCGCTAGGGCACCGTACTGCCAAAGAATCGGCGCGGCATCCGAAAGCGTGCCCATCAGGCGCTCATGACGGCACAGCAGAGCACGGTGGCACAGCTCAAGGCGCTCGTCGAAGATCTTCCAGAACTTGTCCATGTCCTGATGCGAGCTCAGCGCGACATCGGGCAGGTTGATGGTCACAACACCCTGGTTAAAGCGGCCATAGTACTTGGGTTTGGTCGGGTCATAGTTCAGCGCGTTGGCGACATTGTTAAAGCCGTTGCCCGAGCGGTCGGGCGTCAAGAAGCTGCGGCAACCCATGCAGGTGTAGCAATCGCCGTTGCCGGCGGTCTCGCCCTTCGACAGCTTGAGCTCGCGCATCTTCTTCTCGGAGATGTAGTCGGGCACCATGCGCTTGGCGGTGCACTTGGCAGCCAGCTGGGTCAGGTAGAAGTACGGGGAATTCTCGTGAACGTTATCGTCCTCGAGTACATAGATAAGCTTGGGGAATGCCGGGGTAATCCACACACCGGCTTCGTTCTTAACGCCTTCATAGCGTTGACGAAGCGTCTCCTCCACGATCATGGCAAGGTCGTGCTTCTCCTGGGGCGTACGGGCCTCATTGAGATACATAAAGACCGTCACGAACGGCGCCTGGCCATTGGTGGTCATAAGGGTCACGACCTGATACTGAATCGTCTGGACGCCGCGACGGATCTCGTCACGCAGACGGTCCTCAACGACCTCACGGACCTTTTCGGCAGATGCCGAAACACCGAGCTCCTCGAGCTCGCGGGCAACCTCGCCGCGAATCTTTTGACGGCTCACCTCAACAAAGGGGGCGAGATGGGTCAGCGAAATAGACTGGCCGCCGTACTGGGAGGAAGCAACCTGGGCGATAATCTGCGTCGCGATGTTGCAGGCAGTCGAGAAGCTATGCGGCTTCTCGATCAGCGTGCCCGAGATAACGGTGCCGTTCTGGAGCATATCCTCCAGGTTCACCAGGTCGCAGTTATGCATGTGCTGGGCAAAGTAGTCGGAATCGTGGAAGTGGATCAGGCCCTCGTTGTGGGCATCCACGATCTCCTGGGGCAGCAGCACGCGCTGAGTCAGGTCCTTGGAAATCTCGCCGGCCATGTAGTCGCGCTGAACGGAGTTGACGGTCGGGTTCTTGTTAGAGTTCTCCTGCTTGACCTCTTCGTTATTGCACTCGATCAACGACAGGATCTTGTCATCGGTCGTGTTCTTCTGGCGCTTCAGGCTCTGAACATAGCGATAGATGATGTAGTGGCGGGCGACCTCGTAGCAGTCGAGACGCATGATCTCGTCCTCGACCAAATCCTGGATCTCCTCGACCGAAACGGTGTGGCCCGCGTTCTCGCATGCCTCGGCGACGTTTTGCGCCGCATAAACCACCTGGCGGTCGGTTAGACGAGAGCTCTCCTCGACCTCCAAGTTTGCGGCGCGAATCGCATTGACGATCTTATCGATGTCAAAGACAACCTCGGTGCCGCTGCGCTTGATGATCTTCATCCTCTTGCCTCTTTCGCGTCGTAGTCTCATTGCGCTTCAGAGCCAAACGATGCCCGGCAGGGCTTGCCCCTGTCTTGCGGCGCCGTCGCGCAATCTGTGTTCTCGATAAACCATAGGTCCTCATGCGGACAATCCTCGCGGCCGATCAAGCGGCTCAAAGATCTATCCAAATGGGGCAAATAAGGTCCTCGTTCTCTGTCCGCCATCTATCATACGACAAAGAGGCATCTATATCCTGTATTCTTTTTTTAGTTCAAACACAACATATAGTGTTTCAGCAGGTCAAAGCAATTGGTCATTTTGCAGACGCATTAATTATGAGGGGTTCTTGGCAAGTCGGTAAAACGTTACCAACACGGCTACCTGCATGGCAGTTATAAAACCCCCTTAGTCAAGCCGCTGACAAATCCTACCAAAACCAAGCCGCTCACGCCAAAAGAATCCAAAAGATTATGCTTGACCAACATATTGCGGTCGTGCCTTGCCGAGCCCCATGTAACCGCGGCACGAATCCTTGAAAGATATGTGTATGCAAACAGAGAAGATGAGAGTTTTCTCGGATGACTACTGAGAAGCATCCCAGAAGATCAAAAAACTCGAAATTTGGTGACGTATTTGGCGACCCATTTGGCGAGCAAAACAAAACAGCTCAGAGGCTAAGCCTCTGAGCTGCGAACATTTGGTGGGCGTTAGAAGATTTGAACTTCTGACCTCTTCCGTGTCAGGGAAGCGCTCTCCCCCTGAGCTAAACGCCCAAATGGAGCGGACAACGGGGCTCGAACCCGCGACCCCAACCTTGGCAAGGTTGTGCTCTACCAACTGAGCCATGTCCGCCTGCGAGGATTTAATATACGGGATAATCCACCCAAATGCAAGAACTTTTTTTGAAAAGTTTTGCGACACCCTCGCGAACCTCGCGAAGACATCAGCCACCACGGAAAGCGCAGGCAAACGCAAACTCGCCGCAAGAGGCCCCTACAACTCAGCGAGCATGATCCAGGCAGAACTGTCCTGCGCGAGCTTGCCGTCTGCAAGCGGTGATGAGGTGAGCAGGACCCTGCCCGCCGGCAGCTCCACGGGTGCTGCACCGAAGTTCGTCACACACGCCCAGCCGTTGTCACGGCGATAGGCGATGACGCCGCCCTCAGCGCCCTCGGCACCATCCGCAAGGCCGGTGCGCCCGTCAAGATCGAGCCACTTAAGATCGTTGGCGCGCCCGCGCAGCTTGCGCCGCAGCCAGAGGGCGTCACGATAGAGCGCAAGCATCGATGTCGGGTCCGCTTCTTCCCTATCGGCAGCGTAATCGGAAAACCATGCAGGCTGCGGCAGATGGGGCGCCGCATCGGCGTCCGCCGGTGAAAACCCAAACGATCCGCCCTGCACGGGATCGTCCGCTGCCACCCACGGCAGGGGCACACGGCAGCCGTCGCGCCCCTTCTCGCGCTTCGGTCCGTGCGTATTGGTCGCAGTAGGATCTTCGAGTGCGACCCACGGGATATCGGCCACCTCAAAAAGGCCGAGCTCCTCACCCTGATACACGTATGCCGAGCCCGGAAGCGCCAGCTCAAGCAAAAGGGCCGCCCGCGCGCGGCGCTCACCGAGTTCACGGCCCTCGTCATAAGACGACCCGTCGCGTAAGAGCCAGTCGAGCGCAATCTGATGGTAGCGCGTCGCCTTGATTTGCGGCAGGGCATAGCGTGTCGCCACGCGCGGCACGTCGTGGTTGGAGAGTACCCAGGTCGAGGCAGAATTGGATTCGATAGCCGCCTTCAAGCCCTTCTCGATTGCAGCGTGCATGTCATCATAGGTCCAAGTGGCCTTGGCGAACTCAAAGTTGAATGTCTGGCCAAGCTCGCTGGGGCGTGCGTAGAGATACTGGCGCTCGGGCAGAACCCACGCCTCGGCAACGGCGCTGCGCGGCGGATCATAACGGTCGAACACGCGGCGCCACTCGCGATAGATCTCATGGACCTCGTTGCGGTCCCACAGCGGATGGGTGCCGTCCTCAACCATGTCATCGCCCTCGGCGAGATGCCACCGGTCGAGGTCATCGCGGTCGAGATCCTTGGCGAGACCGTGCGCCACATCAATGCGAAAGCCATCGACGCCTCGATCGCTCCAAAACGCCAGGACGTCGCAAAAGAACGCATGAACCTCGGGACACGACCAGTCAAAGTCCGGCTGCTCGGGCGTAAACATGTGCAGATACCACTGACCGTCCGCGACGCGCGTCCAGGCGGGGCCGCCAAAGTTGGCATTCCAATTGGTGGGAGGCAGCTCGCCGTGCTCGCCGCGACCATCGCGGAAGATATAACGGGCGCGCTCGGGTGATCCGGGGCCGGCGGCAAGAGCGGCTTTGAACCAGGGGTGCTGATTGGACGAATGGTTGGGCACGATGTCGACGATGACCTTGATGCCGCGCGCGTGAGCCGCGGCGATCATGTCATCGAAGTCGTCAAGCGAGCCGAGACGTTGGTCGACATCGCAGTAGTCCGCCACGTCATAGCCGCCATCGACAAGAGGCGATGGGTAAAACGGGCTCAGCCAGATGGCCTCGATACCCAGCCGCTCAAGATAGTCCATCTGCTGGGTAATGCCCGCGATATCGCCCAAACCCGAACCAGTCGAGTCCTTAAACGAGCGCGGGTAAATCTGATAGATCGCGGCATCGGACATCCATGAGCGCGAGGAGGACTTTTCTGTAGCCATGGGGTGTGTCTCCCTTGCAACGAGGTTTTGTGAGATGCCCACGATGATACGCCCAAAGCTGACATTCACGGCAATCAACGCCGCAGCCACGCCCCAAACGCTCGCCCCCTCTCGGGCTCGAGCCTCCTGGGACAAATCGATCGATTAGTGAAAAGAACGGAAGACTTACTCCCCCGGCCACGATAGCGAGCGGGCTCCGGGTGCCCCAGGTTGCCGCGAAAGAGGAGGGAAGCGTACTTTATGTACGCGACCGACGATTGAGGGGCAAGATGGGGTGCCCGGGGCCCGCGCAGCGTCAACAAAAAACGCGGTTCGTTAGAACCGCGTAAGATAGTTGGAGCGGACAACGGGGCGTCCGCGTATCCGCTTCGCGGATCCGCACCGGCTTCGGTCGCCTGTCGGCGTCCTCGCCAGCTCGCTACAAACGCTCCGCGTTTGCTTAACGCTCGCTCCCTCTCGGGTTCGAGCCCATACGATGGGTACGAAAAAGCCCGGCTACCGTAGTAGTCGGGCTGTTGCGTTTGGAGCGGACAACGGGGCTCGAACCCGCGACCCCAACCTTGGCAAGGTTGTGCTCTACCAACTGAGCCATGTCCGCATATGTAAAACAAAACGGGCGCCGGAGCGCCCGGATGTTGCCTGGAGGCGAAGCCCGGATTCGAACCGGGGGTAAAGGCTTTGCAGGCCTCTGCCTTACCACTTGGCCACTTCGCCGAAAAAGGACCGCTTGAGACGGTCCGGAAATGCAATGGAGCGGACAACGGGGCTCGAACCCGCGACCCCAACCTTGGCAAGGTTGTGCTCTACCAACTGAGCCATGTCCGCTTGCGGGTTATTAATTTACGCGAGTTGCCCAAAAGACGCAAGTACTTTTTTCAAAAAAGTTGTTCGCCACATGCTCTTGGCAGATATACATGCCAAAACGATTTACTAGGCGCACGATTCCAATGTTCCGCTAAACAGCTTTACCATCCGAACGCGCGTACCGGCACCATCAGTACGACGGGCAACCTCCACGTTGTCGACTAACATGCGCATGAGCTTGATCCCACGCCCGCGCTCCTCAGTCGTAACCGGTTCACTCGACCCGTCAATCGAATAGCCCGCCCCACGGTCGACAACCTCAATCACGACACGATCGCCATAGGCCTGAACCGTCAGGATGCATCCGATACCGCCCGCATGGTCATACGCGTTGCCCAGCGCCTCGCCCGATGCCAACGCGACGTCATAGCGCTCATCCCGCCTCAGGGGAAGCGGTTCGAGTAGCTCGGCAATACGATGACGATAGTATGGAAGGTTCTCGATACCCTGGCGCACCTCGACACTCTTGCTCCAGCGAGGCAATTCCCCCACCGGAATGGCAGGAATCGACTCCCGAGCGAAGCCCGCAACATGGAGGATGTCGACAAGTCGGGCAATCTCCAAAAAGCGGATGACCTCATCGGAGGCGTTAACGAGCGAAAGCAGGCCCTCTCGCCTCATGAGTTCTCTGGCACGTGTAAGCAAAAACGCCAAACCCGTCGAGTCGATAAAGCCCACGGCCTGGCAATTGATGACAACGCGACGAACGCCCCGGTCGATCAAATTGTCCAACCGTCGGCGCAGCACGGGCACCGAGGCGATGTCGACATCACCCGGTGGCGTCAAAACCGCTATGTCATTCCACTCATTCATACGACCATGGTTCCCCAAAAAAGCCCACTCGATGCATTCATTTCCCCAACCGTGCGGATTCAACCCGCCCAGCGTCGTCTATGAACGACCCCGTAAAAACTCAAGGGACACCAATGCAATGTCATCGTCCAGCGCCGAATCGGTAAATCGGTCAAGCTCGCCCAAGACCTTGCCGCAAATGCCCGATACGCCCTCACCCGAGACAGAGAGCAGAAGGTCGCGAAGGCGCTGTTCGCCAAAGAAAGCACCAGAGCGATCGCGCGCTTCGATCGTTCCGTCGGTATACATAAAGAGCATGTCACCAGGAGCGAACGTAAAGACGCCCGTCTCGTACACCATGCTCTCAAAGGCACCGATCACGCCCGATTGGCACCCAAGGAGCTCCACTTCTCCCCCTCGGGTTTCTCCGCCGCCAAGCGGCTTCGACGACGGTCTGATGACCATAGTGGGAGGATGTCCCGCAGAGCAATAGGTAGCGCGCCCGGCTTTAAGGTCAATCTTAGCGATAAAGGCCGTCACGAACGTCTCGACCCTCGAAAAGCCCATGAGCATGCTATTGAGCGAGCGGGCCATGCGGGCAGGCCCCGCACCCTCCCAGGCATAGGCCGTCAGCGCCGTCTTGACGAGTGCAGACATGGATGCCGCCTCGATGCCCTTGCCGGACACATCGCCCAGGATCATGACGGCGCAATCGTCGGGAAGACGGATGAGCGTATAGAAGTCACCGCCGACCAGCGCCGAATTCGTTGCCGATAGGTACACCGAATCGGCGGCGATTCCCGGAACGTCACCAAGCGAATTTCTCATGCCGATCTGAAGCGTCTGAGCGATATGACGCTCCTCGCGCTTTTGAGACTCACCCTCATAGATGAGCTCAAAATCGTGGGCCAAATGCACCATGTAGTCGTACTCAAGGTCATCGATTGGCTCCTGGCTGCCATCGCGGAGCAGCAAAAAACGCGTCGTCGGTCCCTTGGCGACATCAGCGTGAACGATCGCATCGTTGTTTCGCTTGTCATCCGTCTCCGAGCGATAGCGCCCCGCCTCGATACCGGAGTCGACGTACAGTCCCTGACACGGCAGGCCGTGTGCTCTCAGCCATGCACCCATAGGCGTGGATTCATCCACGCGCGTTAGGCGCACGTGCTTGAGATCGTCAGCACTCGTCCCGCCCAGCACCGACGTCTCGAACCCATCGGAAGCTGATCCCAGGCGCGCTGCCGGCGTCGTGACAGAAAAGAAGAGCGACTCCGGATCGCCCGGCAACGCTACGCGACTGCCGCCCTCAAAATCGATGACATAGGTTTCGAGACCCGCATCATACTCCACGGGGCAAAAATGACAGTTGAGCACAGCGCAAATTTCCGACGATACCGCGCGCGAAGCGACGACGGGATCATCAAGATAGGTAAAAAGCTCATCGCGCAGCACGTTGAGCGAACGACCAAGTTCTGCCGTGCGGCGCGAACGTAAGCTCGACGCCATGCCGACCATCTGAATAGACAGGTAATCGCAGATGACCTCGAGCACGTTAAGGTCATAGGCAAGTGGCGCCTGTGGACGTTTCCAACCGACCTCCAACACACCGAGCACCTGCGTGCCGTAAAACACGGGAAGACAGATCTCGCTGCGATACGGAGGCATATCCTGCACGCGCAGCAAGTGCTTGGAACGATTGTCCAAATCCATGAACATACCCGAAGCAACCCGGTCGCCCTCAAGGTCCTGCTGGATCGACAGACGACAGGCACGCGACTCACGAAGCACGTAGGTCGGAATGCCCGCGCCGTACGGCATAAATTCGGGAAGGTAGCTATCATGCAGCTCCTTGGAAACACCGCGGAGTTTAAAACCGCCGCTCTCAGAAAAATAAATCGCAGCTCCAGAGGCATCGAGCGTTCCGACGAGCTGATTCAAAACGGTATCGAGCAAGCTGGGGAGCTCATCGGAGCCCACGGTACTCATAATGACCGAAAGGGTACCCGAAAGGCGTTTATTCGCCACCCTAAGCTCCGATAGTGCACGTTTGAGCTGACGATCGTGGGAATACTGCTCTTCGATGCTGTGAAGCGCCACCAGGACGCGCGGCGCGCGGCGTCCAAAGATACGCGGAGGCGTAACGGAACCTGCGCGAACCAAGACGGGAATAAAGGATCCGTCGCTCAGCTTGAGCATCAGCTCGCTCTCGCAGCCATCGGTCTCAAACGGCAGACGATGTTCGGTCGCGCGCTCAAAGGCAGACGAGTACAGAACGTCCTTAACATCACCGTTGATGACGTCAGCGCGCTCCTCGCACATCAGATCGAGCAAACGATTATTCACATGCAGGATGGTTCCGTCGAGCTCACAAATGATGACAGCATCGCTCGTGATCTCGACCAGTTGGGCAACGTCTGCCCACTCGTTGCGCTCAAGCGTTTCCATCGTGGACCTCACCGTCTATCGGTAACAAAAAAGCCTCCGAAGAGGCTTCTCAAATGCGATGGTGTCGGAGGCGGGACTTGAACCCGCATGACCAAAAAGCGGTCACTAGCACCTCAAGCTAGCGCGTCTGCCAATTCCGCCACTCCGACATGCTATGTTGTTGATTCGCAGTTCGTTTTGTTGGACCCGCGCGTTCAACGAGGAAGATAATAACCTATGATTCGAGAACTGTGCAAGCACTTTTTTCAAAAAAGTTTACGAATTTGTAAATGCGCAGGTAGATCCGTATGCCCGGCCCCGAATCGGTGTTGCCTCCCGGCGCGTCCTCGGGCATGGGCGATATTTTGCTACGCACTTCGTGCTGCAAAATATCGCTCCCCCTGCGGAATGCGCCGGGAG